>CAVBPP010000091.1:0-19357 GCA_963597295.1 Paratractidigestivibacter sp.
CGGTCGCCGCGGGCGCTCCTTCCATCGTGATGGGCCTGTTCGCCTATGCGGTGTTGGTGCGCGATGCGGGCCTTGGCCGCTGCGTGCTTGCCGGCGGCGTGGCGCTCGCGCTCATGATCATCCCGTTCATCGAGGTGCGTGCCGAAAAGGCCTTCCGCGAATTCCCTGGTGACCTGATTGCTGCATCGGCGGCGCTTGGCACTTCGCGCATGTACGCTTTCCGCAAGCTCGTGTGGCCGTATTGCGCGGGCGAGGTCGCGGGCGCTATCGTGCTCGGTGCGCTTTACGCGCTCGGCGCCGCGGCCCCGCTCATCTTCACAGGCGGCGTCGCGTTCGCACCGGTGCCCTCGGGCATCGATTCGCCGGCGATGTCGCTTCCGCTGCACCTGTACCTCATGCTCGCGCAGGGCAACACCATCCCGCAGGTCTACGCGACGGCGTTCGTGCTCATGGCGCTCGTGCTCGTGTGCAATATCGTCGTGAATGCTTACTCATATATAAGGAGGGCCAGATGGAACAGGTCGTAGAGAGCGCCGTCAGCGTGCAAGGGCTTTCCGCTGCGTATGGCAGCCGAAAGGCGCTCGTCAACGTTAACGTGGAAATTCCCGCACGCGGCATCACGGCCATCATCGGACCCTCGGGGTGCGGCAAGTCGACGTTGCTGTCTTGCCTGAACCGCACGATAGAGCTCGTCGACGGCGCCAGCGCATCCGGCACCGTTTTGCTTGAAGGCCAGGACATCTCCCGCATATCCGCCGACGACGTGCGCATGCGCGTCGGCATGGTCATGCAGAAGCCGACGCCGTTTCCGTTCTCCGTCGAGCGCAATGTGTCCTATGCGCTTCGCTACCGAGGGGTGCCACGCGCGCGGATTCCGCAAATCGTCACCGAGCAGCTGAAGCTGGTCGGGCTGTACGACGAGCTCGAAGGCGACCTTCGCCGAAGCGCGCTTGCGTTATCCGGCGGCCAGCAGCAACGCCTGTGCATTGCGCGCGCCCTGGCCTGCTCGCCCGACGTGCTGCTGCTCGACGAGCCGTGCAGCGCCCTAGACGTTGCATCAGGCAAGGTCATCGAAGCGGTGCTCGCCCGCGTGGCCGAAGAGCGCGCCGTGGTCGTGGTCACCCACAATCTGGCTCAGGCGCGCCGGTTGGCCCAGAAGGTCGTGTGCCTTGCCGCCGGGTCGGTGATGTGGCAGGGCGCGGCCGACGACCTGTTCGAAAACCATCAAGACGACGTGTTGGCCCCGCTATACGGAGGAGACCTGCTGTGATAACCCTCGAAATTCCCGGTCGCGACGCCTTACGCGTGAGCCATGTCGTGTTCGACTTCAACGGCACCATCGCGCTCGACGGCAAGCTCGTGGAAGGCGTGGCCTGCCGTATGCGCAAGCTGGCCGACATGGCAAGCGTGCACGTGCTCACCGCCGACACCTTCGGAACCGCCGCGGCCGAATGCGAGCCGACGGGCGCTGCGGTGGAAACCTTTCCCGCCGGAGCCGCCGCCCCCGAAAAGCGGGCGATCGTCGAAGCGCTCGCAGGTGGCGTTGTCTGCATCGGCAACGGTTTCAACGATGCCGAGATGTTCGACGCGGCCGACCTTTCCATAGCCATAATAGGTGGGGAAGGGGCTTGGGCGGGCCTTATCGCCCATGCGGACATTGTCGTGACCGACGTATGCGATGCGTGCGATCTCCTGCTGAACCCGCAACGTCTGAAGGCGACGCTCCGCTGGTAGGGAAATCCCGCCAGCGCAAGCGAACCTGATGGCCAATGCCGTGCGCGCGAAGGCCTCGTCTCTTTCGCAGTCACACCCCAAAACGCACCCTAATTTGTGCCCGCAACCCTTGCTTGTGTGCAGGTTGTGGGCGCTTTCCGTTTCGGAAAATACTTCTTGAAGCCGCTAAATCAGGCACGTATAATGTCAAGTTGCGTCTGGTGACGTATGGATACACCCGGGCGCGTGGATTGACGGAGTCAGGATGTTCGGCCTCAAACGAGCATCGCTTGGCAATCGCCGATCCACTTTATGTAGGAAGGGTTTCCGGTGCACGGTGAGGCGTGCGAGCGGGAATCCGTAAAGGAAAGGTTTGAAATGGGAGTCAAGCAGTACAGGCCGACTAGCCCCGGCCGTCGCTTCCAGACGGTTTCGGATAAAGCCGAAATCACCTGCGACAAGCCGGAGAAGTCCCTGCTTGCGCCGCTGAACAAGAAAGCGGGTCGCAACAACCACGGTCACATCACCGTCCGTCATCAGGGCGGCGGCGTGAAGCGTCGTTACCGCATCATCGACTTCAAGCGCAACAAGGACAACGTGCCTGCCAAGGTCGCTACCATCGAGTACGACCCCAATCGCTCCGCACGCATTGCTCTGCTGCACTACGTCGACGGCGAGAAGCGCTACATCCTTCACCCGAAGGGCCTGAAGGTCGGCGACATGGTCGTGTCCGGCACCGATGTTGACATCAAGCCCGGCAACGCCATGCCCCTAAGCTCCATCCCGGTCGGCACGCTCATCCACGCAGTCGAGCTGCAGCCTGGCAAGGGCGCCGCAATCGCTCGCTCCGCCGGCACGTCCATCCAGCTGATGGGCAAGGAAGGCAAGTACGCCATCCTGCGCATGCCGTCTTCCGAGATGCGTCGAGTTCTGCTCACCTGCCGCGCCACCATCGGCGAGGTCGGCAACGCGGAACACTCCAACATCACGATCGGCAAGGCCGGCCGTAATCGTTGGCGCGGCATCCGTCCGACGGTTCGTGGTACGGTCATGAACCCGGTTGACCACCCCCATGGCGGTGGCGAAGGCAAGAACAAGACTTCTGGCCGTCACCCTGTCAGCCCCTGGGGTGTTCCCACCAAGGGTCATCGTACGCGTAACCCGAAGAAGGCCTCTAGCCGCCTGATCATTCGCCGTCGCAAGAAGTAGCGCTAAGCGTTAAGGAGTAATAGTGAGCAGAAGTTTGAAGAAAGGTCCTTTCGTTGAGCCTCGCCTTCTCGAGCGTATCGAGAAGATGAACGCGGCCGGCGAGAAGAACGTCATCAAGACCTGGTCTCGCGCCAGCACCATCTTCCCGGAAATGGTGGGTCACACCATCGCCGTTCATGATGGCCGCAAGCACGTGCCGGTGTACGTTACCGAATCCATGGTCGGCCACAAGCTGGGCGAATTCGCCCCGACCCGTACTTTCAAGGGTCATTCCGCCGACAAGGGCAAGAAATAAGAAGGGGTGAATCATGGAAGCTAAAGCAATCACTCGCTACGTTCGAGTTTCGCCCCGCAAGGCTCGCATCGTCGTGAACTTGGTCCGCGGCAAGTCCGTTCCCGCCGCTCAGGAAATCCTGCAGTTCTGCGACCGCGCTTGCGCGGAGATCGTCCTGAAGACGCTGAACTCCGCCGTCGCCAATGCTGAGAACCTGCACCATGTGCGCCCGGAGACGCTCGTCGTGAAGACGGCCTACGTTGACGAAGGCCCCACGCTCAAGCGCATCCGTCCCCGCGCTAAGGGTTCCGCTTCGCGCATTCGCAAGCGTACCAGCCACATCACCATCATCGTCGCACCGCGAGAGGAGGCTTAAAGTCTTATGGGTCAGAAGGTAAGCCCCACCGGGTTCCGCCTCGGCATCACCGAGGATTGGCGTAGCCGTTGGTACGCCGACAAAGACTATGCCAAGAACCTGGCAAACGACTTGGCCATCAGGAAGTTTTTGGACAAGCAGCTGGCTCGTGCCTCCGTCTCCAAGGTTGAGATCGAGCGCGCTGGCGACAAGATCAAGGTCATCGTGACCACCGCTCGCCCCGGCGTCGTCATCGGCAAGAAGGGCGCCGAGATCGACGCTCTGCGCAAGAAGCTCGAGAAGGTGGCCAACGGCCCGGTCAACATCGAGGTCGTCGAGGTCAAGCGCCCCGAGCTCGATGCCACCCTGGTCGCCCAGTCCGTCGCCGAGCAGCTCGAGGGCCGCGTGGCTTTCCGCCGTGCGATGCGCAAGGCCGTTCAGTCCGCCCGCAAGTCCGGCGCCAAGGGTATCCGTATCCAGTGCTCCGGCCGTCTCGGCGGCGCTGAGCTTTCCCGCCGCGAGTGGTATCGCGAAGGCCGTGTGCCGCTGCACACCCTGCGTGCCAAGGTTGACTATGGTTTCTGCACCGCCCGCACCCAGATGGGCGCTATCGGCGTGCAGGTTTGGATTTATCACGGCGAAGTGCTGCCCGGCCAGAAGGCTCCGCAGCCGGCGCTCGAGGGCAACTCCCGCCCGAGCCGTTCCCGTCGTGGCGACCGCAATGAGAGGGGGCGCAAGTAATGCTCGTACCCAAGCGTGTTAAGCACCGTAAGGTGCAGCGCGGCTCCATGAAGGGCCGTGCGAAGGGCGGCACCCGCCTGAATCATGGCACCTGGGGCATCCAGGCGCTCGAGGCCCACTGGATCACCAACCGCCAGATCGAGGCTGCTCGTATTGCCATGACCCGCTGCATGAAGCGTGGCGGCAAAGTCTGGATCACCATCTTCCCGGACAAGCCGATCACCAAGAAGCCGGCTGAGACCCGCATGGGTTCCGGCAAGGGCAATCCCGAGGCATGGGTGGCTGTCGTGAAACCCGGCCGCATCATGTTCGAGATCGACGGCGTTGACGAGGAAACGGCCAAAGAGGCCCTGCGTCTTGCTATCAACAAGTTGCCCATCAAGTGCAAGATTGTTTCCAAGGAAACGGAGGGGCAGGAGTAAATGAAACCAGCAGAAATTCGTGAGCTGTCTGCCGACGATCTGCAGGCGAAACTCAAGGAAGCACGTGCAGAGCTTTTCAACCTGCGCTTCCAGATGGCAACGAGCCAGCTTGACAACACCGCACGCGTGAAGCAGGTCAAGAAGGACATCGCTCGCATCCAGACCGAGATGCGCGCCCGTGAGCTGAGCGCATAAAGGAAGGTTTGATACTATGAGCGAAGAGCGTAATACGCGTAAAGTCCGTCAGGGCATCGTGGTCAGCGCCGCTAACGACAAGACCATCGTGGTCAAGGTCAGCGAGCGCAAGCCTCATCCGGTCTACAAGAAGATGATGACGACCACCAAGAAGTTCCACGCGCACGACCAGAACAACGAGGCCGGCGTCGGCGATACCGTGACCATCATGGAGACCCGTCCGCTGTCCAAGATGAAGCGCTGGCGTCTGGTGGAGATCGTCGAGAAGGCCAAATAGGCTTTTATCCGATCCCGTCAGATATCGATTGAAAGATAGGTTGAAACAATGATCCAGATGCAAACCATGCTCGCGGTCGCCGACAACTCCGGTGCTCGCAAGGTGCAGTGCATCAAGGTCCTCGGCGGCTCGAAGCGCCGCTACGCGGGCCTGGGCGACGTGATCATCTGCAGCGTCAAAGAGGCTATGCCTAACGGCGCTGTCAAGAAGGGTGACGTTGTGCGCTGCGTCGTCGTGCGCGTCAAGAAGGAAGTTCGCCGCACCGACGGTAGCTACATCAAGTTCGATCAGAACGCCGCCGTTCTGATCGACGCCTCCGGCGCTCCGCGCGGTACCCGTATCTTCGGGCCCGTTGCTCGCGAGCTCCGCGAGAAGAAGTACATGAAGATCGTGTCCCTGGCACCTGAGACGCTGTAAAGGGGGTTATTCGCAATGAACAGCATGAGCATCAAGAAGGGCGACACCGTTCGCGTTCTGTCCGGCAAGGACAAGGGCAAGGAGGGCGAAGTCCTGCGCTCGATCCCGAGCAAGCAGCGCGTGGTGGTCGAAAAGGTCAACGTGGTCAAGAAGGCCATGCGTCCGACCCAGCAGAACCCCCAGGGCGGCATCATGTCCACCGAGGCTCCCATCCATGTCTCCAATGTCATGGTCATCTGCCCCGAGTGCAAGAAGCCGACCCGCGTTTCCCGCCGTGTCAACGAGGCCGGCAAGAAGGTCCGCGTCTGCAAGAAGTGCGGCAAGGACATCGACAAATAGGTCGCTTGAGGGCTCCCCGCGCCATGCGGGGCGCCTTCTAGAGATATGGCCCTTAGGGTAAAGTGCCCAAGGGACGCAGGGTCGGAAATCCTGCGTTTAATTCATCGAAAGGAAAACGAACATGACTACTCCTCGTCTCAAAGAGAAGTACAAAAACGAACTGGTCTCCAAGCTTCAGTCTGACCTGGGTCTTGACAACGTGAACAAGGTTCCGCGCCTTGAGAAGATCGTCGTCAACATGGGTGTCGGCGCTGCCGCTTCCGACCACAAGCTGCTCGACAACGCTATGAACGACATGCGCATCATCACCGGCCAGCAGCCCTGCGTCACCCGCGCCAAGAAGTCCATCGCTGGCTTCCATGTCCGCGAGGGCCAGGCCATCGGCTGCAAGGTTACCCTGCGTGGCGACCGCATGTGGGAGTTCCTGGACCGTCTGCTGGCCACGGCTCTGCCGCGCGTCCGCGACTTCCGCGGCATCTCCCCGACCTCCTTCGACGGTCGCGGCAACTACACGCTTGGTATCACCGAGCAGCTGATCTTCCCCGAGATCGAGTATGACAAGATCGACCGCACCCGCGGTATGGACATCACGTTCGTCACCACGGCCGAGGACAATGACCAGGCGTTCGCTCTTCTGAGCGACCTGGGCTTCCCGTTCAAGGACCGCGACTAACCCTTTGTAACCGTAAGGATGGCCCGCCTGGCCATCCTGCAGGCAGTTTAAAGCCGCCTCGATTGGCAGGCTTGGAAACAAGAAAGAAGGATTTGCATGGCAAAGAAATCGATGATCGCCAAGAGCAAGCGCGAGCCGAAGTTCTCCACGCGCCAGCACAATCGCTGCACGCGTTGCGGACGTCCGCGCGCTTACTACCGTAAGTTCGGCCTGTGCCGCGTGTGCCTGCGCGAGCTGGCCAACAAAGGCGAGCTGCCCGGCGTGACCAAGGCTTCTTGGTAAACCCTGATTAGGTACGTACGGGTGTGCCACGGTTCAGGCGGAGTTGCTAAGGGCAACCATCCGAACCGAACCGATCGGCTCATCTAGAACCAAAGGAGAAACTCACTATGACGATGACTGACCCTATCGCAGATATGCTTACGCGCGTGCGTAACGCAAACTCTGCTGGCAAGGCCACGGTCTCGATGCCCTCGAGCAAGAAGCTCGTGGAAATCGCCCGCATCATGCAGGAAGAGGGCTATGTCGCAGGCTACGAGGTTATCCCCGGCGAGCCCCGCGCAACCCTCGAGATCACTTTGAAGTATGGCGACAAGAAGGCCAAGACGATCCGCGGCATCAAGCGCATCTCTAAGCCCGGCCTGCGCATCTACGCTGGCAAGGACGAGCTGCCCCGTGTGCTCGGTGGCCTTGGCACCGCTATCATCTCGACGTCTAACGGCGTGATGGCCGACCGCGACGCCCGCAAAAAGGGCATCGGCGGCGAGGTTATCGCGTACATCTGGTAGGAAAGGAAGGCAAAAGATATGTCTCGTATCGGCAAAATGCCCGTCACCGTTCCTGCCGGCGTTGAAGTCAAGGTTGACGGCAGCGCTGTAACGGTCAAGGGCCCCAAGGGCGAACTCACCCGTGAATTCAGCCCGCTCATGAGCATTGCGGTCGAGGGCACCGAGGTTGTCGTGTCCCGCCCCGACGACTCCCGTGAGGCCAAGAGCCTGCACGGCCTGACCCGCACCCTGATCTCCAACATGGTCGAGGGCGTGAGCAACGGTTATCAGAAGAAGCTTCAGCTCGTCGGCGTCGGTTACCGCGCCGCTCTCAAGGGCAAGGACCTTGAGATGCAGCTCGGTTACTCCCATCCGGTCCTCATGGAGTGCCCCGAGGGCATCACCTTCGAGGTTCCCAGCCAGACCGAGATTGTCGTTAACGGCATCAGCAAGGAACAGGTCGGCCAGGTGGCCGCGAACGTCCGCGCATGGCGTAAGCCCGAACCTTACAAGGGCAAGGGTATTCGCTATGAGGGCGAGCACGTGCGCCGCAAGGTTGGCAAGGCTGGCAAGGAATAGCGCGCAAGCGTAACTGATCGAAGGGATTACCCATGAACAAGCTTCAGAAAAAGCAAGCTGCGCTGGCCCGTCGCCATCGTCGCGTGCGCGGTAAGATCTCCGGTACGCCGGAGCGTCCCCGTCTTTGCGTGACGCGCAGCAACAACAACATCTACGTGCAGTTCGTCGACGACGTTGCAGGCAAGACCCTGTGCGGCGTCTCCACCCTGGGCCCTGATTTCAAGGCCACGGGCAAATCCGGTGCAAACGTCGAGGGCGCGACCGCTCTGGGCGAGATCGCCGGCAAGAAGGCTCAGGAATGCGGCATCACCGAGGTCGTGTTCGATCGTGGTGGCAACCTGTATCACGGGCGCGTCAAGGCTCTGGCCGAGGCTGCTCGCGAAGCCGGTTTGAAATTCTAGAAGGGATTTAGTCTATGGCTCGCAATAACAAGCAAGACGCCGCCGCTCCCGAGCTCGAAGAGCGCGTCGTTTACATCAACCGCGTGTCGAAGGTCGTCAAGGGTGGTCGCCGCTTCGGTCTGACCGCTCTGGTGGTCGTCGGCGACCGCAAGGGCAATGTCGGCGTCGGCATGGGCAAGTCCCAGGAAGTGCCGATCGCCATCAAGAAGGGCGTCGAGGATGCGAAGAAGAACATGTTCGCCATCCCGCTGACCGACGAGAAGACCCTTCCTCATGAGATCATCGGCGAGTTCGGTGCCGGCCGCGTGCTCATCAAGCCCGCTGTTCCCGGTACTGGCGTTATCGCTGGCGGCGCCGCTCGTGCCGTCCTCGAGCTCGCTGGCGTCGAGAACGTTCTGTGCAAGTCTCTTGGTACCGACAACGTTATGAACGTCGTCAAGGCTACCGCCGAGGGTCTGAAGGAAATGCAGAGCCCCGAGGCCGTCGCCGAGCGTCGCGGCATGTCCGTTGCCAAGATCTACGGCTGGAAGGAGTAGCAGACCATGGCTGACGCTAAGAAAACGCTGCGTCTTACGCAGGTGAAAAGCTCCATCGGCTACAAGAAGGACCAGCTGGCCACGCTGAAGGCCCTCGGCCTCGGCAAAATTGGCCGTTCGGTTGACCAGGTGGACAACGAGTCCGTTCGCGGCATGATCTTCAAGGTCAAGCACCTGATCAAGGTCGAAGAGCTCTAAAGCTCTTAAAATTAAAGTTCAACCTTGGCGTACTATTCTCGTTAAGGTAGAATTAGTGATTGGCGCGCTGGTTAGCTGGTGCGCCAATCAGCGTATTGGAAGTTTGTCGGCGGCGAGCTGCCGACGCCGGGTAGGTAACCCGGAAGCGTCTTCAAGGAGAAGAAAAATGGAACTCAAGGACCTCAAGCCCGCAGAGGGCTCTCGCAAGAACCGCAAGCGCGTCGGCCGCGGCCCCGCGTCCGGTAAGGGCAAGACCGCTGGCCGCGGCATGAACGGCCAGAAGTCCCGTTCTGGTGGCGGCAAGGGTGCCGGCTTCGAGGGCGGCCAGACTCCTCTGGCTCGTCGTCTGCCGAAGCTGCCCGGCTTCCGCAACATCAACCGTGTGGAATATCTGCCGGTCAACGTTTCCCGTCTCGACGCCAAGTTCGAGGCCGGCGATGTGGTCGACGGCGCCTCTCTGAAGGCCAAGGGCATCATCAAGCACGAAGACGCCCTGGTGAAGGTGCTCGGCGACGGCGAGCTGACCAAGGCTCTGACCGTCAAGGTTGATAAGGTGTCCGCTTCCGCTAAGGCCAAGATCGAAGCGGCCGGAGGAAAGGTCGAAGAGCCTTGCTAAGCTCCATCGTAGAGGCGTTCAAAGTCCCCGAGCTGCGTAAGAAGATTCTCTTCACGCTTGCCATTCTGGCGCTCTATCGCTTTGGCGCGTACGTGCCCGTTCCGGGCATTCCGTTCCATGAGTTCGCGAACTCGTTCCAGGATTCCGGCGTGTCCATGACCATGCTCGACCTGTTCACCGGCGGCGCTCTGTCGAACTTCTCGGTGTTCTCGCTCGGCATCATGCCTTACATCACCGCATCAATCATCATGCAGCTGATGCAGGGCGTTATCCCGGCGGTCGGACGCTGGGCCAAGGAAGGCGAGACCGGTCGTCGTAAGATCACGCAGGTCACGCGTTACCTGACGCTCGGCCTTGGTCTGATCAACGCCATCGGCTACCTGCTGCTGTTCAAGTCGGCCCAGTACGGCGTCGTCTTCTCCAGCGAGGTTCCCGAGCTGTTGACCGACTTCTTGGTCGTGTTCACCCTGGTCGCTGGCACCGCGTTTATCATGTGGATGGGCGAGCTCATCACGCAGCGCGGCGTCGGCAACGGCATGTCGCTCATCATTTTCGTGAGCATCGTGTCGCGCGTGCCCTCCGCCATCTTCAGCTCCATCAACCTGGAGTCTGACTTCGGCATGGGCCTGGCCGTGACGCTGTTGATCTTGGTTATCGTGCTCGTTTGCATCCCGGCGATTATCTTCGTCGAGCGCGCTCAGCGCCGTATCCCGGTTAACTACGCCAAGCGCGTGCAGGGCCGCAAGATGATGGGTGGCCAGTCCACCTACATCCCGCTGAAGGTCAATGCCGCCGGCGTTATCCCGATCATCTTCGCAAGCTGCCTGATTTACTTCCCGGCTCAGCTTGCGGCGCTGTTCAACGTCGATTGGCTGACGGCGTTCGCCAACGCCATCTCGACTGGATGGGTGAACTGGATTCTGACGGTCTTCCTGATCGTGTTCTTCGCGTACTTCTACACGTCCATGGTGTTCAACCCCGAGGAAACGGCTGACAACCTGCGCAAGCAGGGCGGCTTCATTCCGGGCGTGCGTCCGGGCTCTGCCACGGTCACCTACATCAAGAACGTGCTGCATCGCGTGACTTTGCCCGGCGGCATCTTCATCGCCATCATCGCTGTGGTTCCGTCTATTCTGTTCTACTTCACGAACAACCAGCTGATTCAGGCTTTCGGTGGCACGTCTATCCTGATCATGATCGGCGTTGCCCTTGACACCATGTCTAAGGTTGAAAGCCAGCTGAAGATGCACAATTACGACGGCTTCTTCAAATAAGAAATCGTTGCGATAGTGTTTATGAGAGGGTCGGTTTCGGCCCTCTCTTTTTGTTACAATGGTTTTGCATTATTTTTGAATTGAAAGGTGCATCTCATGAACATCGTTTTGTTGGGCGCCCCGGGCGCCGGCAAGGGTACGCAGGCCGCCAAGCTCGTTGAGGAATTCGGCATGTGCCACATCTCTACCGGTGATATTCTGCGCGCAGCCGTTAAGAATCAGACCCCGCTCGGCGTGAAGGCCAAGGGCTTCATGGACGCTGGCGAGCTTGTCCCCGATGATCTGATTATCGATCTGATGAAGGAACGCATTCAGCAGCCCGATACCGCCAAGGGCGTTATTCTGGACGGCTTCCCGCGCACGACCACGCAGGCAGTCGCACTCGACACCATGCTGGCCGAGCTTGAGCGCCCGCTGAACTGCGCGCTGCTCATCGACGTTGACTTCGAGGTTATCGTTAAGCGCCTGACTTCCCGTCGCATGTGCAAGGAATGCGGCCACATTGGCTCCGTCGCCGATGCTTCCTGCCCCTCTTGCGGTGGCGAGATGTACCAGCGCGACGATGACAATGAGGCCACGGTGCGCAATCGCCTTGACGTGTACGAGAAGTCCACGTCGCCGCTGATCGACTACTATCGCGGCTGCGACAAGCTGGTTTCCATCGACGGCGACCGCGACGTCGACGTCGTGTTCGCGGACGTTAAAAAGGGCCTGGGCCTGTAGGCTCGTTGAGGCTTCAAATTTGAACAAGAAGGGCGGGGTGGCTACCTCGCCCTTCTGTTTTCACGTATAATGCCCATTCAGTATGCCAAAGTTGCACCGACAGATTCAGTATTCGCTGCATGACCTCAAGCTTTACCATGGGGCCGCAATTAAGCATATCTTGAAGAGCACCGTTATTCTTGTCTTGATAGCGCTGCTGCTTGAAACGTTCCTGTTCAACATAAATTATTTCCGAACGGCTGGTTATTCGACGACGAATCTGAACAACCGTCTGACGCTTACGCAGACCACCGACGACCAATACCGCATAACCGAAGCGAACCACGTCATCGAATTCACGAACCTGAATTCCGAGGTTCATAACCTATGGTTGAACTTCGATTATCGGCAGGCCGCGCAGCAGCTTACGGTGAAAATTCAGTTCACCGACGACGCGCATCAGACGTACTTCGACACCACCGAATACACCATTGGCGTGCCCGATGTGGACGTGAATACGCTGTGCGACGAGAGCGAATTCATAAACTTAAATACAACGGGCCTGGTCAAGAATCTGAAGATTACCATCACAGGCGAAGATATCTCATATCCGGTCTTGCTTTCCGATGTTTCCATCAACGCTCGCGAACCGTTCCGTTTCAACTTCACGCGCTTCTTGCTGACGCTGGGCGTGCTGGCGCTTGCGTATATTTTCCGACCGAAGTCGGTGATTTACCGCATCGGCATCGTGCGCAACCCGGTGAAATCGAAGGCTGCCATCGTATGCGCCGTGTGCGTCGAAATCGTGCTCCTTAGCTCGTATTTGTTCATGGGCTCGAATATGGTGGGCATCGCCACCAGCACGTATAACTCCGGGTCATGGGACGGCGCCAGCTTGGTGAACTCATATCAGGTTGGCGGCAAGAATTCGCAGCAGTATGCCGAGCTTGCGCGTGCCATGGCTAAGGGACAGCTGTATTTGGACGAGACGCCGCCCGATTGGCTGCAGAATATGGATGACCCTTACGACAAAGGCGCCCGCGACGAGCTGCAGAAGGAAACGGGCGAGGAGTATTTGTTCGACGTTGCCTACCACGACGGCAAGTACTACGTCTACTTCGGTGTTGTGCCGGTGCTGCTGTTCTATTTGCCGTGCTATCTGACTACGGGGGCCGACTTCCCAACGGCTATTGGCGTGCTCATAGCTGTGATCATGTTCGTGCTTGGATGTTCGGCGCTGCTGGATAGGTTTGCGCGCTACCACTTCAAGCGGGTGTCGCTGGGGTTGTATTTGCTGCTGCAGATTCCTCTGGTCATGTGCTGCGGCATCCTGTATCTGCTGAAGTTCCCGACGTTCTATTCGTTGCCTATTGCGCTGGCTTTGGCGTTTTCTGTTTGGGGTTTGTACCTGTGGATGCGCGGGCGCGCGTCTGCGCGGCCCTGCGGCTGGTATTTGGGCGGTAGTCTGTGCATGGCGATGGTGGCGGGCTGCAGGCCTCAGCTGCTGGTGATCTCGCTCGTGGCGTTCCCGTTGTTCTGGCGCGCGTATATCACGAAGCGCAAGATTCTCACGCGTCGCGGGGCCGTTGAGTTCGCTTGCCTGATTGCGCCTTATTTGGTCGTGGCGGCTGGCATCATGCTGTACAACCGTGCTCGCTTCGGCAGCTTCACCGATTTCGGCGCGAACTATAACCTGACGGTGAACGACATGACGAAGCGTGGGTGGAATATCGGGCGCTTGGCGCCGGCGCTGTTCGCGTACTTCTTGCAGCCGCCGACGGTGACGGGCGTGTTCCCGTTTTTGCAGGCCGCGCAGTTCGACACCACCTATTTGGGGCAGACCATCAAGGAAGTCACGTTCGGCGGCATTCTGATTTGCCTGCCGGTGCTGTGGGTGCTGCCGTTCGCCAAGCGCATTCTAGCGCTGCGTTTCCGCACGCGATCGACGCGCACCATCGCGGGCGTCATCATCGCGCTTTTGTGCGGCGGCGTTGTTCTGGCCTTGGTCGACGCCGAGATGGCGGGCATCCTGCAGCGTTACTACGCTGATTTCAGTTTCATGTTCCTGGCTGCGGCGGTGCTGCTGATATTTATCGTGAACGAGAACATGAAGCCAGGGCAGACGCGCTCGCTTCTGATGAAGGTGCTGCTCGGCGTGGTGTGCGTGTCGGTGGTGTACAGCTGGCTTATTTGCTTCGTTCCGGAGACCGGTTGGTTCTCGGATATTTATCCGTGGTCGTATCAGGACATCATCGAGGCGTTCCAATTCTGGACTTAATCTGGCGCTTGCCCTGTTTGACGCAGGGGAGGGGCGCAGGCGTTGTATAACCGCCGAAGAGGGATTTAGAAAGGGCAATCATGCAACTGTTTATTGAGGAAACGTACGAAGATATGAGCCGTCGCGCGGCCGACCTTATCGCTGCGCAGCTGGTGGTGGATCCGGCTTGCACGCTGGGCCTTGCCACTGGTTCGACGCCGATTGGGCTGTATAAGTGCCTGGTGGAGGATTTCGAAGCCGATCGCATCAGCTTCGAGGGCGCAACCACGTTCAATTTGGACGAATATCGTGGGCTGGACCCCGAGCACGAGCAGAGCTATCGCTACTTTATGCAGCAGAATCTGTTCGATCACGTGGATGTGTGCCCCGAGGCCACGCATGTGCCCGACGGCTCAAATGCCGACGCCGAGGCGGCTTGCGCGAGCTACGAGGAGGCCATTGCGGATGCGGGCGGAATAGACTTGCAGCTTTTGGGCATCGGCCACAACGGCCACATCGGATTCAATGAGCCGTGCGACGAATTCCCTGTTCGCACTCATGTTGTGAAGCTGGCCGAGCGCACCATCGAGGCGAATAGTCGACTGTTTGCCTCCATTGACGATGTGCCGCGTGAGGCGTACACCATGGGCATCGGCACCATCATGCGCGCCCGCGCCATTTTGGTGGTCGCAAGCGGGGCCGACAAGGCGCCAATCGTGCGCGATGCTTTCTTCGGTCCGGTGACGCCGCAGGTGCCCGCGAGCGTTTTGCAGCTTCATCCGAACGTGACCGTTGTGCTTGACGCCGAGGCCGGGTCCCTTTTGTAAGGCCTGCGAGCAAGGAGAAGCTCATGAAGATCGTTGGCGGTCAGGTTTTCGATGGGGAAGGGTTCGCCCTGCGCGACGTCGTGGTCGAGGGCGATATTTTCGCTGCAGTCACGGCGAGCGGAGCTGCGGGGAAGTGCGATGCGGAAGACATCGATGCGACGGGCTGCTATGTCATTCCGGGCCTGATAGACGTACATTTCCATGGTGCGATGGGCCACGATTTCTGCGATGCTTCCGACGATGGCATCGCTGCGATCGCGCGCTACGAGGCGTCGCGTGGCGTGACGGCCATCTGCCCGACCACCATGACATTGCCGGAAGAGCGGTTGGCGCCCATCGCGGCTTCGATAGCGAAGCATGCGGGGTTGGCGGGGGCCGAGGGCGATGCTGCGGCTAGCGCGGCTGCGGTCGCCGGCGGTGTTGGAACGGCCATGGTCGACGGTGGCGCTGTGGGCTCTTTTGTGGCTTCTGCTGATGAAGCCGCCATCGTTGGTATCAACCTGGAAGGCCCCTACATCGCGCCCGATAAGGTTGGCGCGCAGAACCCGGCGTATGTGCGCGGCGCCGATGCTGCCGAATTCGCGCGATTGCAGCGGGCGGCTTGCGGGCTCATCAAGTTGGTGGACATTGCCCCTGAACAGCCCGGCAATCTTGATTTCATTCGCGAAACGGCATCTGACGTGCGCGTTTCCGTGGCGCATACCTGTGCAACCTACGACGATGCCCGTGCTGCTTTCGAAGCCGGCGCGCGGCATATGACCCACTTGTACAACGCGATGCCGTCGCTGCATCATCGCGACCCCGGCCCCATAGCGGCCGGCGCCGAGCGCGATGACGTGACGGCCGAGATCATCGCCGACGGCGTGCATATCCATCCGGCGATGGTGCGCTTAGCGTTCAGCCTGTTCGGCGACGATCGTATGATTTTGATCAGCGACAGCCTGCGCGCCTGCGGTCTGGGCGATGGCGAATACGAGCTGGGCGGGCAGCTGTTCCGCGTTAAGGGTAATCGCGCTACCATCGAAAACGGCAGCTTGGCCGGTAGCGTGAGCGACGTTGCGGCGTGCCTGCGAACTGCTGTGACGGTGATGGACATTCCGCTTGCGTCCGCGGTGAAGGCTGCGACGGCGAACCCGGCCCGCGCGCTGGGCGTGGCGGACGGGCGAGGCGCCATCAAGCCTGGCTATGTTGCCGACGCGGTGGTGCTGAACCCGGATCTGACCGTTCGACAGGTCGTTCTTCGCGGGAAGGTGCTTGCGGGCTAGCCGTAGTTGGTCCAACCTGTTCGCCAGATGCTCTGCGGCGCAATCTGGGATGCTTGGGCTGCGCGGACTCGTTTGGCGTTTTGGACTTCTTGGAACTAAATCTTTTGCGTAAGACACCCGCGGTCTTACTCGGGAGAACCGACGCGCGGTCGGCTCTGAGTACCGATTGGCGCGATCGCTGTATCTGGTGCGGTCGGGCTTGCTGCTAGGTTATTTGTTTGTGAAAGGGCGAAACTGTGCGTTGACGCAGGTTGCGCGCGGTTTTATCCTGAATTCGATTTGCTCAACCGACATGAAAGAGGCAAGGTAACAATCATGAGCGATTCCCCGTTCCACGGCGTCATCCCTCCGGTCGTCATTCCGCTGACCGAGAAGAAGCAGCTCGACCTTGAGGCATTTGAGCGTTCCATCAACCGCATGATCGATGCGGGCGTCGACGGCCTGTTCTTCCTGGGTTCGTCCGGCGAAGTTGCGTTTCTGACCGACGCGCAGCGCTATCACGTGCTGCAGGAGGCCGTCGCCATCGTCGGCGGTCGCGTGCCCGTGCTGGCCGGCGTCATCGATATGGAAACCCTGCGCGTTGTCGACCAGGCCAAACGCGCTAAGGGCTACGGCGTTGACGCGCTGGTGGCCACCGCTCCGTTCTACGCGTTGGGCGGCCCGAAGGAAGTCGAGCGCCATTTCCGCGCCATCCGCGAGAACACCGATCTGCCGCTGTTCGCGTATGACCTGCCGGTTTGCGTGCACACCAAGCTCGACCCGACGATGCTCGTGCGCTTGGGCAAAGACGGCGTGCTGCAGGGCGTGAAGGATTCGTCTGGCGACGACGTGAGCTTCCGTTGGCTTGTGCTTGAAAACGAGGATGCGGGCCATCCGCTGCAGCTGCTGACCGGCCATGAGGTGTGCGTCGACGGCGCCTACCTTGCCGGCTGCGACGGCAGCGTCCCCGGCCTTGCCAACCTTGATCCGGAAAGCTACGTGGAGCAGTGGCGCGCCTACCAGGCGGGCGACTGGGCGCGCGTCAAGGAGATTCAGGACCATCTGGCTCGTCTGATGTTCCTCACGCGCGTGGTGAAGGCCACCGTCGGCTTCGGTGCCGGCGTCGGCGCGTTCAAGACTGCGCTGTGGCAGATGGGCGTGTTCAACACCAACGAGATGCGCGAGCCGGTGCAGCCGCTCGTTGGCGAGGACGTTGAGGCCATCGTCGCCGTGCTGAAGAAGGCCGGTCTGATGGACGCTGACGCGCCTATTCGCAAATAAGCGAGTTTCTGTTTGATTTGACCGGGGCGGATGCGTTCAAGTGCGCGTTCGCCCCGGTTTCATTTTCGCCGAATGAGCTGGCGCGCCGTGGCGGCAGGAGCCTTGCTTGCGCTACCATGGTGACATTGTTCGTTTCTAGGAAAGGCGGGCGCATGGATTACCCGTTTTTGGTTGGTGCCATTGACATCGGCGGCACGAAGATTGCCGGTGCGTTGGTGTCCTTCAATACGGCTGGCGAGCAGCCGAGCGTGACGTTTGAGAGCGAAGTTTCCACTGAGGCTTCACGTGGTGGGGAAGCGGTGCTGCAAAGCGCTTGCGACATGGCGGCGAAGCTTCTGGAAGTTGCCGCCGCGCGAGGCGTTACGGTTGCCGGCATCGGCGTGAGCACTGCCGGTCGCGTCGATGCCACGACGGGCGGCATCGCGTTCGCGAACGAGATCATGCCCGGTTGGACCGGCCAGCCCGTGAAGGAGCGCCTGGAGGCTTCCTGCGGCCTTCCCGTGGCGGTGCTGAACGACGTGCAGGCCCATGCGCTCGGCGAGGCACGTTGGGGCGCGGCACGTGGGGCGCAGACCTGCGTGATGATCGCCGCGGGCACAGGCGTCGGCGGCGCGGTTATCGCTCACGGCAAGCTGGTGCGCGGTCGATTCGGCTTCGCTGGTGAGATCGGCCACATGCCGTGTAACCAGGCGGCGGGCATTCCGTGCGTGTGCGGCGGTAGCGGCCATCTGGAGCTTGTCGCTTCCGGCAGCGGCATCGAGGCTCGCTATGCGGAAGTGGTCGGTGAGCAGGTCGATGGCGCCGAGATTTCACGTCGCGCCGTCGATGGTGACCCGTTCGCGCATAAGGTGATCATGCAGGCCGGCATCGCGCTCGGCGAGGCTATCGCCGGCGTGACGAACTTGCTTGACCCCGATATGGTGGTCATCGGAGGTTCGGTCACGAACGCCGGCGGCCCGTGGCGAGCTGCGGTCCGACAGGGTTTCAAGCGCCAAATTCCCGATGCGCAGGCTGACTTGCCTATTGTGGATGCCGCGCTCGGGTCGCACGCGCCGTTGGTTGGTGCGGCTGAATTCTTACTTGACCAGCGATTTCGCGCTGAATAACTAGTGAAAGGGAAAAGAAACATGCAACCGTATTTGACCGATATGCTTCTGATGCCAGACGGCGTTCATCCGACCGTTGCGCAGCTGCGCGGCAAGCTGATCGTCAGCTGCCAGGCGTACATGGGCGAGCCGCTTCGCCATCCGGAGACCATGGCGCAGATGGCGCGCGCTTGCGAGCTGGGCGGCGCCGGCGCCATTCGCTGCCAGGGCCTTTCCGACATTTCCGCCATCAAGGGCGCAACCGAGGTGCCCGTCATCGGCATTTGGAAGGAAGGGCACGAGGGCGTTTACATCACGCCGACGTTGCGCCATGCGCGTGCGTGCGTGGCTGCCGGTGCCGACATCGTGGCCATTGACGCCACCGATCGCCCGCGCCCGGACGGCAAGACGCTTGAGGATACCGTGCGTCCGCTGAAGGCCGAGGGCGTGCTGGTGATGGCCGACTGCTCGACCATCGAGGATATTCGCCATGCGTTTGCCATCGGCTGCGATATCGCCTCGACGACGCTTTCGCACCCCGGCGCCGCCATCGATTGCGGCATGGCCGACGGGCCGGATGTGGCGCTGGTGCGCCAGGCGGTTGAGGAGTTCCCCGACAAGCCGATCATCTGCGAGGGGCGCGTGCATACGCCGGCCGATGCCAAGGCTGCGATGGAGGCGGGGGCCTGGGCGGTTGTCGTAGGCACCGCAATCACGCATCCGACCAGCATCACCAGCTGGTTTGTGGAAGCTGTTGCCGAATAGGTTGTTTGCGTTTCTGAATTTGGAAGCCCTGGCTTATGCCGGGGCTTTCTTTTTTTGTTGCGATTTTATTGGACCTGTTCCGAGCGGGGTTTCCCGGTACTCAAGTCGCTCAGACAGTCCTGGCTCGCTCAAAAGCCCCACTGGGGCTTTTGGCTGATCACGTGCCAAATGTTGGTGTAAAGGTCGGTTCTCAACCTGACCGCTGAGCGG
>CAVBPP010000092.1:0-5454 GCA_963597295.1 Paratractidigestivibacter sp.
GTTGTAGCGTGGTTTGCTTTGGACTGCGGTTTAGGGAACTTTGCGCGAAACGGAGCGCTCACCTGGTAGTTTTCGGGTTGGCACTTTCGGTTTCACCGTTAAGTTTCACGTGGATAACCGACTTGACGTAGCGAATTGTACGCCGCGGCTTACTGGAATTCAAGAAAAAGTTAGCGAATTCTTCCTTTTTCTTCGCCAAAGGTAACAATTGTCACCATCCCCAGGTCGGAAGGTGAAGTTGTCCTTGGTTAAGGAGTGGGACCAGCTAAAGGTTATTTCGTTTCGTGGCTGATTACGCGAATGACTGCAGAGTTCTGAAGAAGCAGCTGGTGGCGCCGGTGTGGCAGGCGGGACCGGCCGGGTGCACCAACGCGAGCAGCGTGTCGGCGTCGCAATCGTAGCGCAGTTCGACTATCTTCTGCGTGTTTCCGCTGGTGGCGCCTTTGTGCCAAATCTCCTGGCGGCTGCGGCTCCAAAACACCGTCTCACCGCATTCAAGCGTCATCGCCAGGCTTTCGGCATTCATCCAAGCCATCATCAGCACCTCGCGGGTTTCCACATCTTGCACGATGCAGGGAATCAAACCATCGGCGTTATAGGTGAGCTGGGGGATTTCGACTTGCATGGGAAATGCCTTTCGGTAGTTGTTTTGGAAGAAAGGGCAGAGCGCAAACGGGCAGGATCGGCGGGAAGAGGCATAACAAGAACGGCGAGCGCGTAAGCAAGGCATCGGGCACGGACGCGCTACGGCAAAAGTGGTCGCCTAGCGCAGAACGGCGGGCGTACCGCGACAGACGAAGCGCGCTACAAGCGCACCGGGATACCCTGCGACGCCATATACTCCTTGACCTGGCGAATCGTCAGCTCGCCGAAGTGGAACACGCTGGCGGCCAGCACCGCGTCGGCCTCGCCTTCGATGATGCCCTCGGCGAAGTGCTCCAGCTTGCCCACGCCGCCGGAAGCAATGACCGGGATGTTAACCGCACGGGAGACGGCGCGGGTGAGCGCGCAGTCGAATCCGTCCTTACTGCCGTCGCGGTCCATGCTGGTCAACAGAATCTCGCCGGCGCCGCGACGAGCGGCCTCGGCGGCCCATTCGACCGCATCGATGCCGGTGGCGGTGCGCCCGCCATGCACGTAAACCTCCCACTTGTTGGGGTTGCCCGCACACTGCTTCGCGTCGATGGCGCAGAGGATCGCCTGCGTGCCGAACGCGGCAGCGGCATCGGTGATGAGCTGCGGGTTCGCCACGGCAGCCGAGTTCACCGACACCTTGTCGGCGCCCGCGGCTATCATGCGGCGGATATCGGCCACGCTGCGGAAACCGCCGCCGACGCAATACGGCAGATGCAATTCCGCGCTTGCGCGACTGGCCAGGTCAACCGTGGTTTCACGCTTGTCGGACGTCGCCGTGATGTCCAGGAACACCACCTCGTCGGCGCGCTGCTCGTCGTAGCGCTGTGCCAGCTCGATGGGGTCGCCCGCATCGCGCAGGTTCACGAAGTTGACGCCCTTGACCACGCGGCCGTCCTTCACGTCCATGCAGGGGATAACGCGTTTCGCTAGCATTTGGAGGCCTCCTCGCATGCGGCAACGCCGTCGGCGACGGTGAGCGTGCCCTCGTACACCGCACGGCCCGTGATCACGCCCTCGATGGAAGCGGCCACAGGCGCTAAACGCTGAATGTCGGCCACGGAAGCCACGCCGCCCGATGCGATGACCGGATGCGCAAACGCCTCCGCCATCTGCACATACACTTGCACGTCAAGACCGGTTTGCATGCCGTCGCGGGCAATGTCGGTGTACACGATGTGCTTAAAGCCAGCCTGCGACATCGCGCGCGCCAGGTCGGTTGCGGCCACGCCCGAGCCTTCGATCCATCCCGAAACTGCCACTTCCCCGCCCTTCGCGTCGATGCCGGCGGTCAGGCGGTCGCCGCCCACCGCGGCAACGGCAGCGCGGGCGAGCTCGGGGTCGTTCACCAACGCAGTTCCCAAAACCATGCGCGCGGCGCCCACGTCGGCCAGGCGTTTCAGAGTTTCCAGGCTGCGAATACCGCCGCCGATTTCCACGTTCAGCGAGGTTTCGCGGACGATGCGCTCGACGATGGCGATGTTCTCCGGCACGCCGGTGCGCGCGCCGTCCAAATCGACGACGTGCACCCAGGTGGCGCCTTGGGACTCAAACTCGCGAGCCTGCGCGACGGGGTCTTCGTTATAGACGGTGACCTGGGCATAGTCGCCTTTCGCCAAGCGAACGGCCTTGCCGCCCAGAATGTCGATTGCGGGAAGCAGGTACATGGCTAGCACGCCCCTTTCGCTATGTTCACGAAGTTCTGCAGCACGCGCGCGCCGGCGTCGGAGCTTTTCTCCGGGTGGAACTGCGTGCCGAAAATGTTACCTTGCTGCACTGCGCACGGAAAGGCGACGCTGTGCGTGGTTTGCGCGACAGTCGCCGCGCTATCAGGGGAAATGTAACTATGAGTGAAGTAGAAGTACGTACCCGAATCAATACCGTCGAACAGCGGGCACACCTCCCCGCCGCCAGGCTGCACGTCGAAATCAACGGTATTCCAGCCGACGTGCGGCACTTTGAAGGCGTTGCCGGCGGCATCCGTTGCCGGCATGCGATCGACGCAGCCGGGCAGCACGCCCAGGCCGCGCGGGTTGCCAGCATCGCCTGCGCCTTCGGTGCCTTCCTCGAACAGCAGGTGAAGCCCCAGGCAGATGCCCAGAAACGGCACGCCCTGCGCCAAGCGATCGAGAATGGCCTGCATCTGGCCAAGCTCATCCATCGTGGCTGCAGCGTCGGCGAACGCACCCACGCCAGGAAGCACGATGGCGTCCGCGGCCGCGATTTCGGCGGCATCGGAGGTGATGTGGGCATCGCCGCCGACCGCGCGCAGGCCGCGCTCGACTGACAGCAGGTTGCCTTTCTTGTAATCAACGACGGCGATCATAGGTGCCTTTCAGAGAAGTCGCAGGTTAACGGTGTATTTGCGGGCTGCGTTAGGGCTGAAGCCACTTGCGGCGCGCGGGCGCTCGGACTCGGCCGCCGCGCAGCCTTAGCCCTACAGCGCACCCTTCGTCGAGGGCAGCGCGTCGCCCATGCGCGGATCGGGCTCGCAGGCCTGGCGCATCGCGCGCGCGACGGCCTTGAACATGCCCTCGATCACGTGGTGCGTGTTCTCACCCGCAAGCTCACGGATATGCAAGGTCACGCCCGCATTCGCGGCGAAAGCGATGAAGAATTCCTTGGCCAGCGTCGCGTCGAAGGCGCCCACCATGACGGCCGGCACCTGCGCGTCCCAATACAGCGCGCCGCGCCCGGAAATGTCCACGGCCGCTTGAATCAGCGCCTCGTCCATGGGAAGCGCGATGTCGCCATATCGCCTGATGCCGCGCTTGTCGCCAAGGGCCTGCGCAAACGCCTGGCCCATCACGATGCCCACGTCCTCCACCGTGTGGTGACCGTCGACCTCCAGGTCGCCCGCAGCGCGGACCGACAGATCGAACAGGCCATGGCGCCCGAAGGCGGTGAGCATGTGGTCGAAAAAGCCGATGCCGGTCTCCACGTCGGTGGTGCCGGCGCCGTCCAGGTCAAGCGACAGCTCTATGTCGGTTTCGTTCGTCGTGCGCGCAAGGCGTGCTATACGTTCGCTCACGTGCAAGCTCCTTTCCGTAAAACCGCAGGTTAGCGGCTATTTCGCCGCAATGATTTCCCGAAGCGCGTTCAAGAAACGGTCATTTTCCTCGGGGCTGCCGATGCTCACGCGCAGGCACATCTCCATCAGCGGAGCATGGCTGAAGTCGCGCACTAGAATGCCCTGGTCGTACAGCTTCTGCCAAACGACGTCGGCGCCTTCCACATGGAACAGGATGTAGTTCGCGTGCGACGGGTACGCCGTCACGCCGTCGATTTCGCAAAGCGCCTGGTAAACGCGGGTACGCTCGTCGATGATCTGCATGATGCCGTGCTCGAACTTCGCGCGGTTGCGATACACCACGCGCGCGATGGCTTGCGACACGGAATCGACCGAATACGGCTGGCGAACCTTCAAAAACTCGCGGATGACCTCGGCATTTCCTAGCAGGTAGCCCATGCGAACGCCCGCCAGCGAGAACGCCTTGGAGAACGTGCGCAGGATGAGCAGGTTCTTATGCTGCGCCAGATACGGGCGCATCGTGCCGCGCGAGAACTCGAAGTACGCCTCGTCGACCAGCACCAACGCGTCGGTCGCGTCAAGCAGCTTCAGCACAAAGGCGTCGCTAGCCAGGTCGCCCGTGGGGTTATTCGGGCTGGTCACGATCACGTAATCGATATCGCCCTCGGCCACACGCGCGAGCACCGCCTCCTCGTCGATGGAGTAATCGTCGCGGCGCGGGATGTTCACCACTTCGGTGTTCGTCAGCTGGGCGTTGTTCTCGTACACCGAAAACGTCGGCGGCATGTTCAGGAACTTGCGCCCCGGGCCGCCCCAGCACAGCGCGATGTTGAACAGCAGCTCGTCGCCGCCGTTGCCCATGAGCACCTGGTCGCGATCAAGGCCGTTGGCCTCGGCGATCATGTCGCGCAGCTCGTTGGCCAGCGGGTCGGGGTAGCGGTTGAACTGCACTTTGTTCAGCTCTCGCTTCACTTCCTGGCGAATCTCGGCCGCAACGTCGGACGGGTTCTCGTTCGCCGACAGGTACGCCTCGGCCGGCAGGTACTTCGGGTCGTAGGGCGTGACGTCTGCCAGCTGCGGGGCAGATGCGCGAACGCTATTCATCTGCGCCCTCCAGGCCGTAGATACTGCCGGTTTCCACCAGGTTCTTGCGCAGCTCGACGCTGCGGGCATGCGCCCACAGACCCTCGTGGCGCGCGATGGCGATGACCGCGTCGGCATCGTTGGCCAGCGATTTCGCCGAATACTTGATGATGGACGAGTGCTTGATGAACTCGTCGGTCGAAAGCGGCGACGCGTAGCGGGCCGTGCCGCCAGTCGGCAGCGTGTGGTTCGGGCCGGCAACGTAGTCGCCGATGGCCTCGGGGGTCCACTCGCCCACGAAGATGGCGCCGGCGTTGCGGATGGCGCCGAGCTGGTCCATGGCGCCGTCGAAGTGCAGCTCCAAGTGCTCAGGAGCGATGACGTTCACAGATTGGATAGCCTGTTCCATAGAATCGCAGATGACGATAAGCCCCTGGTCAGCCAGGGAAGCCGTCGTGATTTCAGCGCGCGTGGAAGCCTTCATGTGCTGCTCGACGGCGGCCTCGACCGCGTCGGCGTAAGCGGCGTCGAACGTGACCAGGTAGCAGCTTGCCAGCGGGTCGTGCTCGGCCTGGGCCATCAGGTCGATGGCGACCATCGCCGGATCGGCCGTCTCATCGGCCACGACGCACACCTCAGAGGGGCCGGCGATCATATCGATGCCCACGTCGCCCGAGACGATCTTCTTCGCAGCGGCCACGAACGCA
>CAVBPP010000093.1:0-15624 GCA_963597295.1 Paratractidigestivibacter sp.
CTCATGCAGCCGAAGCCGCACGTGTAAAAGCCCAGCTGGCGTAAGCCATCGAGCAGGCCGGCGCGCTCAAGCAGCAGTTCGGTCGCATGGCTACCCGGGGCCAGGATGCACTTCACCCAGGGCTTCGGGGAAAGCCCGGCCTCGGCGGCTTTCTTGGCCAGCAGGCCCGCGGCCAGCATCATGCGCGGGTCGGTCGCGGTGGTGCAGCTGGTCACAGCTGCGATGGCAAGTGCGCCGTGGCCGATTTCGTAGGTCTGGTCACCGATTTTCACCGGTTGGTGTTCGTTCATGTCGAGACCACGATCAGCGCAAATCTCGCGGAAGCGGGTCTGCGCGTTGACGACGTCGATGCGATCATGCGGGCGCGACGGGCCGGCAATGGAACGCTGCACGCTGCCCAGGTCCAACTCGATGACGTCGGCGTACACACGCTCGGAGGCGTCATCGTTCCAGAAGCCCTGCGCCTTCGCATAGGCTTCCACAAGCGCCACCTGGGCGTCGTCGCGGCCGGTCAGGCGCAGGTAGTCAAGCGTCTGGTCGTCCACGGGGAACAACGTGGAGGTTGCGCCGTACTCGGGGGTCATGTTCGAGATGCAGGCGCGCTGCGTGGCCGAAAGGTTGGCAACGCCCGGGCCGAAGCACTCGACGAAGCAACCGACGACGCCCTTCGCGCGCAGGATGTTCGCGAACGTGAGGGCCACATCCATTGCGGTGACGCCCTCGGACAGCGCACCCGTCAGATGCATGCCGTACACCTTGGGCACCAGCGTCGTGATGGGCTGTCCAAGCGCCGCGGCCTCGGCCTCGATGCCGCCGACGCCCCAACCCAGCACGCCGATGCCGTTGGCGGTAGGCGTATGGCTGTCGGTGCCTACCAGCGTGTCGAAGTAAACGGTGGGGTTTTCGCCAGCCGGCGTAGGCACGCCCGCAGCCTCGGATGTCATGGCCACATGCGCGAACTTCTCGATATTCAACTGGTGGCAGATGCCTGCTCCGGGCGGCACGATACGCACGTTCTTGAACGATTTCTGCGCCCACTTCAGAAAGTTGTAGCGCTCGGAATTGCGATGGAATTCCAGCTGCATGTTCTTCTCCATCGCGCAGGCGCAGCCGGCCTCGTCGGCGATGACGGAATGGTCGATGACCAGGTCGCAGGGGATTTGCGGGTTGATCTTCTCGGGGTCACCGCCCAGGTTCGCGCAGGCCTCGCGCATGACGGCGAAGTCAACGAACACGGGCACGCCGGTGAAGTCTTGGAATAGCACGCGGGCCGGGCTGAACTCGACCTCGCTGCCCACCTCACCCGCGGTGCCAGCAGCCACGACGCGGCCAGCCAGCTCAGCCGCGGCTTCGGGAGACTCTGCGTTACGCAAGATGTTCTCAAGCAGCACCTTCAACGCATACGGAAGCTTACCCGAGCCCTCTACCCCGCTGACTGGGTAATACGTGTAGGCGGAGTCGCCAACGGTAAGCGTCGAGGCGAATGTTTCGTTGTTCATGGGTCCCCCTTCGATGAGGCGCCGGCGCGAAACGGCGCAATTGACCGGAATGTTAATTACCGCTCCAAAGTACGCCGCCCACGTTGCGACCGGGTAACGAAGGCGCGGGAATTCGCCAAACGGCAAGTTTGCCCGGTTCGCAGGCGGTGGAGGCGAGTTGCGGGCGCGAGCGGGGCGGAGCGGGAAATGGCCCTTCGGGAATACAGTGACGCCCTTCGGGCTTTCCAATAAGGGTATGCTTTCGTTCAACCCACGAATTCTTGCTGCAGGATTTACCACTTCGGCAAGTCTTCGTTGGTGCGAACGAAAGCTCGCACCATTATTAGAAGCCCGAAGGGCGCCAGTGTTTTACGCGAGCGGGTGTCTGCGCACATCAAATCATGTGTCACGCTTCGCGCTCTCGAGTGAGGGTTGAGCTCTCGCTCAACCCCACGAAATCAGGCGGAAGGACTACCCGCTCGATTACAGCTTCATGAGTGCGAGCGAAAGCTTGCACCGTACGCGGAGGCCCACAAAGTGGACGTCGTGCTTTACCACAAGTCCGCGAAGCGGGCACCGTTCTCTTACTGCAAGCCTTTCAGCGCCGCCACCAGGGTGTCAGTGAACTCGGTGCAGCTGGCTGCCGGGGCGCTGCTTCCGGTGGCTTTGCGGATGTCGCCCGTCAGCACGCTGCCGTCGGCGTACACCGCTCGCACGGCGCGGCGGATGCGGTCGGCGGTTTCCAGCTCGCCCAGGTGGTCGAGCATCATGGCCGCGGACATAATCTCAGCGGTCGGGTTGGCCTTGTTCTGCCCGGCGATGTCCGGCGCGCTGCCATGCACGGCCTCGAACACGGCGTATTCCTTGCCAATGTTCGCACCGGGAGCAATGCCCAAGCCGCCTACCAGGCCCGCAGCCAGGTCGGACGCAATGTCACCGTACAGGTTCGGGAACACCACCACATCGAACTGCGACGGGTCTATAACCATATTCATGCAGAACGCGTCGATGATGCGATCGTCGAACTGAATCTTGCCCTCGTACTCCTTAGCCACCTCGCGCGCCTCGCGCAGGAACAGCCCGTCGGAGAACTTCATGATATTCGCCTTATGAGCTGCGGTAACCTTCTTGCGGCCATGTTTCTGCGCATAGTCGAACGCATAGCGCACGATATCCTGCGTGGCGGTCACCGAAATAGGCTTCACCGAAATGCCCGAGTCAGGGCGGATGACGCCCGCGCCCTCGTCGGCGCACAGCTGGATCAGCTTCTTGGCGCCCTCGGAGCCTTCCTCGAATTCCACGCCAGCATACAGATCCTCGGAATTCTCACGCACGATGACCAGGTCAACGTCGTCGTATCGCCCACCGGCGCCCGGCATGGAAAGCACGGGGCGCAGGCACACGTACAGCTGCAGCGTCTTGCGCAAGGCGACGTTCACGCTGCGGAAGCCCGTCCCGACAGGCGTGGTGCACGGGCCCTTGATGGCAACCTTATTGCGCTTGACGGCCTCGATGGTCTCATCAGGAAGCGGGGTGCCCGTCTTCTCGGCGCAGGCGGCGCCGGCCTCGGCAACCTCCCATGCGATGTCGGCGCCAGCGGCCTCCACCACGCGCTGCATTGCAGCGGACGTTTCCAGGCCGATCCCGTCGCCGGGGATGAGCGTTACCGTGTGTTGAGCCATATGCTCTCCTTTCAAAGGGTAAAGAAAACAGGCTGCGCACATGGCGCAGCCTGCAGGTTCATGAAGTTACTTGCCCTCGACGACGTCGATGATGGCTTGGGCCTTGCGCTTGATGGGGCCCTTGCCACTGGTGGCATCGAAGGTCATCCGCGCAACAAGCGCCTCCTTCACATGGGCGGAAAGCTTTCCGCCTGCGAAATCGGTGACCGCGACGATCATATCGTTGAACTCGATGTCTCCGTGATAGCACTGGATGCCCTCATCGATGAGCGGCCAGCAGCGCTCGGAGCGGTTCTCGGTGGTTTTGCCCCACGCGCACAGAAAGCGCATGGCGGCAAGGCGGACGAATCCGCTTTCCTCGTCGAACAGGGCCGTCTCGGCGCCGGGCAGGGCCTTTTCGCACGTGCGGGCCTCAAGCGGCACCAGCTTCGCCAGAATTTCCAGGCATTCCCAACGCGTCTGTGCCTCGGGACGGCTGAGCGCGTCGATGATGGCGTTCACATGCGGAGCGAGCAGGTCAGGGTTGGTGGCGGCCACCTGGCCGAGCGCGGCTGCGGCCTTCTGACGCTTGCTGCGCGAAGACTCGCCGAGCAAACCCACCAAATCGGCGAGCTTGACCTCATCGGCGACGGCGGCTGCCGCCACGGCCTTCACTTCGTCGGATACTGCGGACATAAGATCGGTCCTTCCTTTAGGCGCGCAAATCAACGCCAAGCTCGGCCTTCACCAGGTCGAATGCCGCGTCGATGGCCTTGTCCATATCGTAGTACTTGTAACCGCCCAAGCGACCGGCGAACACGACGTCGCCCTCCTGCTTGGCCAGTTCAACGTACTGCTCGTACAGCTTGGAGTTGCGCTCGTCGTTGATCGGGTAATACGGCTCGTCGCCGGGCTTCCAATCGGCCGGGTACTCGCGCGTGATGACGGAAACGGGGCTTTCCTGCTTCTCGAAATGCTTGTGCTCGATGATGCGCGTGAACGGCACCTCGCGCTCGGTGTAGTTGACCACTGCGTTGCCCTGCCAGTTCTCGCACTCGACGGTCTCGGTCTCGAAGCGCAGGCTGCGGTATTCCAGCGTGCCCAGCTTGAAGTCGAAGTACTCGTCGATGGGGCCGCAGTAGATGATGCGGTCGGCAACGCCGGGGTTTGCGGCCACGAAGTCGCGGTATTCGGTTTCCAGCAGAATTTCCGTATCGCCGAACATGCGCTCGACCATGGCGGTGTAGCCGCCCATCGGGATGCCCTGGAAACGGTCGTTAAAGTAGTTGTTGTCGTAGATGAAGCGCACGGGCAGGCGTTTGATGATCGAGGGCGGAAGCTCAGTGCAGCTGCGGCCCCACTGCTTTTCGGTGTAGCCCTTGATCAGCTTCTCGAACACGTCCTTGCCGATGAGGGAAAGGGCCTGCTCCTCAAGGTTCTTCGGCTCGCCGTCGCCGATCTGCGCGGCGGCCTCGGCCTTCTGCTGCTCGATGATGGCGCGAGCCTCTTCGGGCGTGGCGATGTTCCACATCTTGGAGAAGGTGTTCATGTTGAACGGCAGGTTGTACAGCTCGTCCTTGCAACGGGCGACGGGGCTGTTCACGTAGTTGTTGAACTCGCAGAACTGGTTGACGTAGTCCCAAACCGGACGCAGCGAGGTGTGGAAGATGTGCGCGCCGTAGCGGTGCACGTTGATGCCCTGCACGTCCTCGGTGTAGATGTTGCCGGCGATGTGGTTGCGGCGGTCGATGACCAGGCAAGACTTGCCGAGCTTGGCGGCCTCATGGCAGAAAACCGCCGAGGAGATGCCAGCGCCGACGACCAGGTAGTCGTAATGGGACTGATTCATGAAGTAAACCCCTAACTGATGAACATGCGGTGATTTATAAGCGTCATGCTACCAGACCTGACCGGCCAAAACGCCGGCAGACGAAGAGTTAACAGATAATGAACGAATGCCGCCGGCAAGCGAAATGGAAGTTGGTGACGCCCGCTGCGTGGGCTTTCTATTACGGTACGAGCTTTCGCTCGTACCCACGAAATTGTGCTCGAATGGGTAATACACAGCTAAGTTTCGCGGGGCTGAGCGAAAGCTCAACACGCATCAGGAAACGCCGAAGGCGCAACATTATCTTGCCGGCAAAGACGCACCGCTCGGAAGCTACTGCACCAACGCCAGCATTTCGGAGCGCTCCTCTTCTATGCCTTCGATTATCTCGGCTTTGTAGGTTTCTCGGTTTTGGGTTTCATCGATTTTCAGCAGGGTGTAATCGGTGCCGACGCCGATGGCCGTGCCGGCCGCCAAGCCAAGCACGGTGCCGAGCGGACCCGCGACAGATCCCGCCGCCGCGCCCGCGGCCGTAGTGGCCCCTCGCGAGGCGATGACCGTGCTCACACGCCCGACGATCTTGCTGAAGAACGCCTTCTGCACCACCTTGCTCACAACCTTGCCGGCAACGAAACCGCTGACGGCGCTGATGGCGGCACGGCTGCCGGAATCTAGAAACTTCTGGGTGGGCTCGACGGTTTTAGAGAAGAAGGAGCTGTCGACGGTTTCCTTCGCGCTGATAAGCCAATCGGGCACATTGGTCAGCTCGCAGGCGGAAAGCGCTTCCTGGTAGTCCGACGTCAGCTGCTCGCATTGCTTTTGGTATTCGGAATAGACCGACTCCAGCGCCGAGTCGTCCACACCCGTTTCCAGCTTGGATTTCAGCTGGTCCTTCATGTAATCCTCAACGTTGCCGGTGACCATGTTCGCCAGACGCTCATAGTCGGCAGGCAGGCTGTAATACCAGTCCAAATAGCTGTCCACATTGCTCACGCGCGCATTGAACGACGCGTTGATCAGCGGCACGAGGGTTTCCTTAGCTTGAGAGGAAAGCTCATCGGATTTCGCTTGGAATTCGTCCATGACCTTCTGCGCCTGCTGCTGGTTGTAGTATTTCCCGTCAAGCACGTAGGCGGTCACGCCGATCTGGTCTTTGATGATCTGCTCGGCCGCGCTCACCTCCTGGTTGTTGGCCGCGGCGGAAAACTGCGCGTCGGCATACAGGAACGCGGCGAACAGCATCACGGGCAGCGCCACCGTAACGGCAATGTAGCGCTTGACCAGGAGCACCTTTTCGTCAGCCTTCCCCTCCTTCAAATCGGCCGCGCTTAAGGTCGCGAACACGCGACGAACCTCGTGCAGCTGCAGCGAGCAGGTGCCCAGCAGGTTCGCGATGGCGAAAAACGACGAAGCGCACAGCACGATCTTCCAAACGATATACGCCGTGGAATTGATGTTCGCCACCTTTGAAAGGCCGAAGGCGGTAAGTCCGTCCAGAAAAGACGCGAGCATGCCGATGTCGGCCATCAGACGTGACGGGGAATGCATAAACGGCTGCTCAGCAGCTTGAAAGGCCTCAATGGCGCTGGAATATTCGACCGCTGGCGCCGCCTGCATGATGATCGCGTACGCCAGGCACAGCAGCACGCCGATGATGCCGATGGTCCAAGCGGTCGCCTTCGCCGCGACGAACGCGGGCGAATATTGACGCGCGGCGAACTTGCTAGCAGCCGCATGGACGCCGACGAACGCCAGCGCCGCAAGGCAAACGGCTGCCCATTCGCCCGCCCCCCATTTAGGCAGTTCGAAGAACAGCCCGGCGACGCAGACCGCCGACAAAACGAACGAGACGACAAGCGTGATGATGCGGCCCGAATTCACGCGCGAGAGGATGCCACCCTGCTGCAGCACCAGCTGCTTGGCGGTTTTGCGCATAATGGCCGGGTAGGCGACGCCGATGCCGGCCGCAGCGGAAAGCAGCGCCCACGCAAAGCCGACGCCCACGACCCCCATATGCGGCAAAACCCTGCTGGCCACGGCAAGCAACGCCAGCAGCACAGCCGCCTTCACGGCATAGGCACCCCAACGACGAGCAAAGGGGTTTGCGGTAAGGCTGTATTTCGGCAAGGGCATAGGGCGTTCCTTGATTGGTTTACTGCATTGCGGCGCGATAGACGCCGCACGGTTTCGTGTAGGAAATTATAGTCGGCGAAGAAAAACGACATCGCAGCAGCAAACGGATTCAATCTCAAATCTAAAACAGTGTCGCCGTTTCGCAGGGCCTAAGGCAAATGTGTGACGCACGCTTCGCGGGCTTGCCGAAATATGTGCGAGCTTTCGCTCTCGCTCACAAAATCGTTTAGGAAACGATAAGTCGCACAGCCAGACTTCATAAGGCTGGGCGAAAGCTCAACCCATTTCAGGAAGCGTCGAAGGCGCGACACCGTTATTTACTCTGATACGCGTAGGTTGGCAGGTGGGTGCCGCAATGGCCTATCACTAGGAGTTTCTTTTCATGGTCAGGGAAGAAATGCACGCGCAGAGTGGTTTGGCCCTCTCCGATGCGGCCCTTCAGATGCGCCGACATGTCCTCGACCCGCCCGTTGTATTCAACCTTGCGCAGGCGCATGAGCTGCGGATCCTTCTGCGTCATGGGGCCTTCGGTCATGGCGATGCGCAGCACGCTTCTCTCCTCGAAACGTGCCGGGATGTCAACCGATTCTTCGCCGAACATGAGCGGCCACAGCACCACGGCCATATCGCGCAGCGCGGCCCACGTTTCGCGCACATCGCCGGCGGTGAACTCGCGAGCGGAGCGTTCGGCCTGCTCAAGCACCAGAAGCCTGTCGGGGAATGCCCGCTTGGCAAGCAGCAGGGCGCCCAACGTGTTCTGCGGGAATTCAAGCGTGTCGAAGATCTGCGCGCGCTCGCGCACGGCCGCGGCCTCGGCCTGCGCCTTACGTGCGTTTTCCTCGGCCGTCTGCAGGTTGTGCGTGAGGGTGGCCGTTTTCGAGACCATATTCGAAATCAGCGACTGCTCTTTGGCGAGCTGGGCGCCTTGGGCGTTGTATGCTGCTAGCAAATCGCGCTGATCTTCTTGCATCTTCTCGATGCGTTTCTCCAGCTCGGCGCAGCGTTGCTCCGCATTAGCCGCGGCCTGCTTGATGGCGGGGAGGTTCTGGATGTCCTGCTCGCGCTGGCGGCGCTCCTCCTCGGCTCGGGCGGCCTGCTCGGCGGCAGCGCGCTCCGCCTCGGCAGCGGCCACAGCTTCGGCGGCGGCGCGATCGCGTTCAGCCTGCTCGGCGGCAGCGCGTTCGACCTCGGCCTGACGCGCCAGCTCTTCCTCGTATTCCTTTTCACGACGTTCGATTTCGCCATTCGCGAAGCAGATGAACGTGGGAATGTCGCGGTCCTCAACCTCGCGCACGTCAAGCTGATCGGTCAGCGCCATGGCGAACAGCTTGTCCAGAAACGGCGCCGTCTCCAACCACGCGTACTCGTTGATCCAATCGTACGCGCCGGGCTCGGGCGGGTTGTCCAACGGCGTGATGGACAGCACCTTCGTGCGCTGGCGACGGCCGGCCTCGAACGACCCGATGGCGTAATACAGCGGAACGCTGATCAGATCGAACCTATCGCCCTTCTCCATGAGGATGTCGTAGAGCACCACCAGCTGTTTCGACATGGTGGTCATATGCATGAGCGCGCCGACTATAGGCAAGTCGTCGATGGGCGAGGTGATGTTGGCACGGCGCAAATCGACGCAGATGCAGCGCCCGGTCACCACGCCCAAAATGGTGTCCATCGGGAAGGACATCTGCACGTTCTCCGTGCGCGCGGCCTCGGCCGCATCAGCCGTGATGGTGACGAATGCCGAGGCGTTTTCCCAAAGTGCCAGCGTCGAGGGACCGCCGACGTAGCGCGGCGGGCGCGACGATTTCTTCGACTTGCCGGTGGCCAGAAGGCGCACCGCGCGGTCGCCCTCCACGCTGGTGCCAACGGGAAACAGCGTCTGCATGGCGGCGGAATACTTTACACCAGCGGACATCTCTCCTGTTAGGAAGCCCGTCGTTTCGGCCAGCGAGGGGCGCGCCTCAAACTGCATCGGGTGGCCAGCGCAGTACTTCGCCACGGCGCGCGACCAGTTATAGCCGCGCTTTCCGGTGGTGCGCCACTCGTAGTTTTCCAGCAAGTGCTTGCAGAAGGCCTCATCAGGGGTCGCCAGGTCTAACGCCAGGGCAGTGTCGGGATCGGTGACGAAGGTGTCAGCGTCGGCAGAGTCGGAGTCGGGGTCGGCGTCGCTATCGAGAACTTCGTCAACAGCGACTTGATCGTTGAAGTCGATCCCAGCTGCCGCATCGCCCACAACAGGATCAGGGTCGACAGCGGAGACGGCTTCGCAATCGCCTTCCCCATCAGGATTTACGACGGTCGAAGACGCCTTCCCATCAGAAACTTCGTTTTGCGCACCGGCGGCAACTTCGGCAGCTTCGGCGTCGGGCTCGCATGCACCGCCGCCTTCCCCACCCTGCACCAAGGGCACCTCAGACACAGCGGCATCTGACACCTGAGGGCGCTTCTTGCGATCACCGTTGTTGCGACGCTTTGCCATGCTGCGCTTTCCTTGCGAAACCGATTGTTTATCCACAGCATAGTACCATGCCAACGCGCCCTCCTTGAACTGGGGCGCACGTGCTCACGCATATGCCACGAAAAAGGTAGCGTATGGGGCTTCGCGTGGCTTTTTTGTATGCTAGAATCGGGCGTTAGGACGAGGGACGCCCGGCAGACGAGTGGGCGTTGACACAACGAAAGAAGGAAATATGGCAGAAGAAGAGTGCACGCACGACTGCGGCAGCTGCGGCGTTTCGGGCTGCGGCGACCGCACTTCCAGCGCACCATCGACGCTCGAAACCAACAAACGCAGCAACGTCAAGCACGTCATCGGCGTGGTGTCCGGCAAGGGCGGCGTCGGCAAATCGCTCGTGACCAGCCTGCTTGCCAGCGAAATGAACAAGCGCGGCTTCAAGGTGGGCATCTTAGACGCCGACATCACCGGCCCTTCCATCCCGAAGACCTTCGGCGTGGACAACCCGCTGACCGCCGACGCCGACGGCATCATCCCCGCTCAGACGCCGAGCGCCATCAAGATCATGTCCACCAACCTCATGCTCCCCAAGGGCGATCTGCCCGTGGCGTGGCGCGGCCCGGTGGTTTCCAACGCCATCCGCCAGTTCTGGGGCGAGACCAACTGGGGCGACATCGACTACCTGTTCGTCGACATGCCTCCGGGAACCTCCGACGTGCTGCTGACCGTGTTCCAGTCGCTGCCCATCGACGGCATCGTCACCGTGTCGGCCCCGCAGGAGCTCGTGGCCATGATCGTCGGCAAGGCCGTCAACCTCGCGCACGACATGAACGTGGACGTGTTGGGCCTGGTGGAGAACATGGCCTACTTCAAGTGCACCGATTGCGGCAAGGAGCACCACATCTTCGGCGAGCCGCAGGGCAAAGAAGTTGCCGAACACTACAACATTCCGGCCTACACCACGCTTCCCATCGACCCGAACTTCGCGCGACTGTGCGACGCCGGCAAGGTTGAGGAATACGACGTCGAGGGCAAGCTCGACGTGATCATCGAGAAAATCGAAGAGGCGGCGAAGACGGAAAAGCCGGCCGAATAAGCTTGCGAGGCAGCTCTTCAGGTTGCTATAATGAAAGAGGAGAACACCCCAGCACACTGGGCGGCGTTCTTAAGGTTTAAAGCCGGGTAGCTTTCGACAGGAACCCGGCTTTATTTTTTCCCAAAAACGCTGTTCGCTTTTCACTCCCTTTTCACCAGGACTAGTCCGATGATTCCGATTACAACGAGCATAATGCTGCAAATTGCGTTAACGGTGGAAGCGTCCATAAGGCAACTCCTTTCAATGGTGCCGCCCAGGCGCGAAGTGTCCTCCCCGCTTGCATTGTAGCGTGCTGGTTCTCTCGGGTTCAATCAACCGCTGCGAATCGTAGAGCACGCAACGCTATCCCAACGATTTTCGCCATTTGCGAAATTTTTGCTTGACGCTGCGCGAATCGTAGTCCTATCATCACGAGCAGTTTCACAAACCGTTGAAGCGGAAGTCAAAGCAGCTGTGCACGCACAGAGAGCCCGGGGTGCTGGAATCCGAGCCGAACGCAGGTTGCCAAATGGGCCGCTGAGGGCGCGGTGAAAGGCTGCACGGCAGCCGAGTATTCGCGACGTGAGGGCATACGTCAGTTGCCGGAAGCGTGTTGGCGCTTCGCAAAGTGCCTGGTCGCAAGACCGGGAAGCAAGGTGGTACCGCGGGTTTGCAAAGCTCGTCCTTGGTAAACGTCAGTTTGCCGGGACGGGCTTTTTTCATTGCCCGAACCGGCCCGGCCCGAACGGCCGGCAACCGGAAAGGAGGACCGCCCGATGTTCCCGTCAGTGGACGAGGTTCGCGAATATGCTGCAAACGGCCAGTTCAAACGCGTGCCCGTATGCGAGGAGCTGCTGTCCGACCGATTCACCCCCGTGGAGGTGATGCGCACGCTGCGTTCCGCCAGCTGCCATTGCTTCTTGCTGGAAAGCGCCGAGCAGGGGCGCAGCTGGGGCCGCTACTCGTTTTTGGGATGTAACCCTACTATGGAGTTGACCTGCACAAACGGCAAGCTTCGCATCACAGAGGGCGCCGAGGGCGAAGGCGGGCGCGTGACCGAACGCGAGGTCGAGCACCCAGGCAGCGCCATCCGCGAGGTACTTGCGCGCTATGCAAGCCCGCAGGTGCCCGGCATACCGCCGCTTTCCGGCGGGCTGGTGGGCTACTTCTCGTACGACTACATCAAGTACGCCGAGCCGCGCCTCCGCGAGAATCAGCTTGCCGACCGCGATTTCCGCGATGTGGACCTGATGCTGTTCGACGAGGTGATCGTGTTCGACAACCTTGAGCAGAAGCTCAAGATTACGGCCGGCGTGCACTTGGACGACCCGGCGGGCGTTGAGGCCGCATACGAGGCGGCGCGCGGACGCATCGAGCGCTTGGTTTCGCTGATTGAGGGCAACACACGGGCGTACTTCCCGCCGCTGCGCCTGACCGAGCCTTTGACCCCGCGCTTTTCGCAAGCGGAATACACGCAGATGGTCGATGCGGCGAAGCATTACATCCACGAGGGCGACATCTTCCAGGTGGTGCTTTCCAACCCGATGACGGCAGCGGCCGAGGGCAGCTTGCTTGATGTTTACCGCCTGCTGCGCACGACGAACCCCTCCCCCTACATGTTCTTCTTCGTGAGCGACGACATAGAGCTTGCTGGCGCGTCGCCCGAAACGCTCACGCGCCTTGACAGCGGCGTGGTGAAGACGTTCCCACTGGCGGGAACCAGGCCGCGCGGGGCGACTGCGGCCGAGGACGAGGCGCTTGAGGCCGACCTGCTGGCCGACGAGAAGGAGCTGGCCGAGCACAACATGCTGGTTGACCTGGGCCGCAACGACCTCGGGCGCGTATGCGAGCTGGGAAGCGTCACCGTTGACAAGTACCTTTCGATCCACCGTTTCTCGCATGTGATGCACATCGGGTCCGAGGTTTCCGGGCGCATCGCCGACGGGTTCGACGCGGTTGACGCCATCGACGCCATATTGCCGGCGGGCACGCTTTCCGGCGCGCCGAAGCTGCGGGCGGCGCAGATCATCCAGGAGCTTGAGGGCGCCAAGCGCGGCATCTACGGCGGCGCCATCGGGTACTTGGACTTCGCCGGAAACATGGACACCTGCATTTCCATCCGCCTGGCCTACAAGAAGGACGGCCGCGTGTGCGTGCAGGCCGGCGCGGGCATCGTGGCCGACAGCGTGCCTGAAAAGGAATTCGCCGAATGCCGCAACAAGGCACGCGCCGTCACGTCGGCGCTGGCGGCGGCGGAAGGAGGCGTGCGATGATCCTGCTGATAGACAACTACGACAGCTTCGTCTACAACCTGTATCAGATGGCAGGCGCCCAGCACCCCGACATGCGCGTGGTGCGAAACGATGCGATCACCTGCGACGATATCGAACAGTTGGCGCCCGAGGCCTTGATTCTGTCGCCCGGGCCGGGGCGACCGGCGGATGCCGGCATCTGCATCGAGGCAATCAAGCGCTTCGCCGGGCGCATCCCCATCTTCGGCGTGTGCCTGGGCCATCAGGCCATCTGCGAAGCGTTCGGCGGCACCATCGGCTACGCGAAGGAGCTGATGCACGGCAAGGTTTCCCAGGTTGAAGCCGATGCGAGTTGCGCCCTGTTCGCAGGGCTGCCGAGCTGCTTCGACGTGGCGCGATACCACTCGCTGGCGGTTCGGCCCGACACGCTCCCGGCATGCCTGCGCGCGACCGCCCGCACCGCCGACGGCGAGGTGATGGCCGTCGAGCACGCAAGCATGCCGGTGTTCGGCGTGCAATTCCACCCGGAAAGCGTGATGACCCCCGAGGGCGCGCGCATCATCGGGAACTTTTTGGCGGCGGCCGAGCGGTTTAACGGCGCGAAATAGCTGATGAGGCGGCGAGGTCGGACGGCTGAGAAGACGACGCGACAACAACAAAAGCAACCGAGCGAATTCGGCAAACCGACGCTAGCGAACGAAAACAAGCGAATCCTACAGCGATAGCGACAACAGACGAAATCAAATTCAACAAGCAAAAGGCAACGAGCGAAAGGACAAGTAATGATTACCGAGGCAATCCACAAACTGGTCGACAAGCAGGACCTCACCTACCAAGAGGCCTACGACACCATCAACGAGGTGATGTCAGGCGAAACCTCGCAGGTGCAGACGGCGGCGTTTCTGGCGGCGCTTTCCACGAAGTCAACGAAGGCCGAGACCATCGACGAGATTTCCGGCTGCGCAGCGGCCATGCGCAGCCATGCCACGGCGGTCGAATACGCTGGCGACACGCTGGAGATTGTGGGAACCGGCGGTGACAAGGCGTCGAGCTTCAACATCTCCACGACGGCGTCGATGGTCATAGCCGCAGGCGGCGTGAAGGTTGCCAAGCACGGAAACCGCGCCGCTTCGTCGAAATCGGGCGCGGCGGACTGCCTTGAGGCGTTAGGCGTGAACATCGAGCAGTCGCCCGAGAAATGCTGCGAGCTGCTTGACGGGCCGGGCATCTGCTTCTTGTTCGCGCAGAAGTACCACGCGGCCATGAAGTACGTCGGTCCCATCCGCAAGGAGCTGGGCATTCGCACCGTGTTCAACATTTTGGGGCCGCTCACCAACCCGGCGGCGCCCTCCTACATGGTGCTGGGCGTGTACGACGGTGCGCTGGTGGAGCCGCTGGCGCGCGTGCTGGTGAGCCTGGGCGTGAAGCGCGGCATGGTGGTGTTCGGCGAATGCGTGCTCGACGAGCTTTCCACCGCCTGCGACACGCGCGTTTGCGAGTTCAAGTGCGACGGCGGGGCTGACGGGGCGGCTGGCGGCGACGGGGCCGAATACCTGACCTACACGCTCACGCCTGAGCAGTTCGGCATGGCACGCTGCACCCGCGATGACCTGCGCGGCGGCGACCCGGCCGACAACGCGAAGATCACGCGCGACATTCTGGCGGGCATCGACAGGGGCTGCCGTCGCGACACCGTAGTGCTGAACGCCGCAGCCGGCCTGTACGTCGGAGGCGCCGTGGCGTCGCTGAAAGAGGGCGTGGAACGCGCGGCCGAGCTGATAGACTCTGGGGCGGCGGCCGCGACGCTCGATGCGTACGTGGCTGCGAGCAACCAGTAGTTCAACAGGAGAAATATGAACATCCTTGATGAAATAGCAGAACGAACCCGCCAGCGCGTTGCCGATGAGAAGCGTACCCGATCGCTTGAGAGCATGCGGCAAGCCGCCGAGGAGGCGCGCCGCCACGACTGCGACGGCTGCAACGCCGAGGACCCGGGGTTGAGCGCCGAGGAGTTCGCAAGCGCGCGGATTCTGGCGCCGTGCAGCTTCCCGTTCGAAGGAATGCTGGAGCGACCCGGCGTGCAGGTGATTGCCGAGGTGAAGCGCGCGAGCCCTTCGAAGGGGCTGATCGCGCCCGACTTCCCGTACCTGCAGATCGCGCGCGACTACGAAGCTGCCGGAGCCGCAGCGATTTCCTGCCTGACCGAGCCGTATTGGTTCCAGGGGCGCGATGAATACCTGGCCGAGATCGCCCGCGAGGTGCGCATCCCCGTGCTGCGCAAGGATTTCGTGGTGGACGAGTACATGGTGTACCAGGCCAAGGCGCTCGGGGCGCGCGCGGTGCTTTTGATCTGCGCGATTTTGGACGACGCGCAGCTTTCCGCGTACCGACAGCTGGCCGACGAGCTGCAGATGTCGGCGCTGGTAGAGGCGCACACGGCCGAGGAAGTGCAGCGCGCCGTGGCCTGCGGGGCGCGCGTCATCGGCGTGAACAACCGCGACCTGAAGACGTTCAACGTGGATATGGCTGCGGCCCGCGAGCTGCGCGACATGGTGCCGGCGCACACGCTGTTCGTGTCCGAGAGCGGCGTGAAGTCGGCGGCCGATGTGGAAGCCGCTCGCGCGATGCGAGCCGACGCCGTGCTGGTGGGCGAAACGCTGATGCGCGCAGAGGATAAGCGAGCGAAGCTGGCCGAGCTGCGAGGCGAGGCATGATGGCGGAAGCGAAGGGCGACGGGCGCAC
>CAVBPP010000094.1:0-6375 GCA_963597295.1 Paratractidigestivibacter sp.
ACCGATGCCCTTCGACGCGATGCGAGCGCAAGCGATGACCGCGCGGCCCTCACCTGCCTCGGAAAGCGCGGCGGCGGCGAATTCGTCCAATTCCGCATCCGCTGGGTTAACAGGCACTATGGCCTCAGTTGGACACACGACGGTGCAGGCCGCGCAACCTACGCAGGCCGCGGCGTCGATGGACAGCGCGTTGTTATGGATTTCGATGGCGTCGGCCAAGCAAGCATCCTTGCATTTCGTGCAGGATGCATTGCGGTTGCGCACGACGACGCAACGGTCCGCCATGGGCACGACCGGCCTGTCGCCTAGCAGCTCCGCAACCTCTACGATGTCCGCAATGTTGGGCATAGTGCGCAAGCCTCCGCGTTAGTCTTCCTGAGCCCGAACGACCTGCTCCAAGGCCGCAAGCTCGTCGGGCGTGTTCGCATTGATGAAGCAGCCGCCCATGGGCTCGGCCTCAAGCACCTTGTCCTGCGGGAACTCCACGACGTTCACCTTGCCGAAGAACGACTGGGCGCGCTTCTCGCCGCCGGCGATGGCCTCGGCTACCACGGGCAAACATCCCATGCGCCGGTACACCGCATGGAAGGGCTCGAAACCGTGCTTATTCACGGGAACCACCACGTCAGCGTTGGTTTTCGTCATCTCAAGCGCCTCGGCTACCACAAGCGCCGGGCTTGCGAACACCATATCGCAGGCGATGGCCGCGACATAAGGGTTGCGCGCGGCCTGCAACGCCGTGAACAAGCCCGGCAGCGCGCCGCGCTCGTTCATGCAGTCGCACACCAGCTGAATGCGCAGTTCGGGGAATTCGCTGTGCAGAAAAGCCAGGTTCTCGGGTTCGTTAGTTGTGATGATCAGCTCGTCGGCAACGGGAGCCAAGCGTTTAACCAGGCGCGTTATCAGCGGGCGGCCGCAAAACGGCACAGTGGCCTTGCTGCGCCCCATGCGACGGCTCTCGCCTCCGGCCTGAATGACCACCGACAGGCGCGGACGCACGTACTGCGTTTCGACGAAGTTGGCCACACCGGCTATATCGTTGATGCCGAACGCCGGGATGCCGTACAGGTCGGCCGCGGCCGCAGCCTCGGGGATGTCCGTGACGATGGCGACCGTGCTTTCGGTGGGCAGCTTATTCGAAATATCGGTGTAATCGGGATGCTGATTGGCGAAATGATCGCCCTTCGCAGGGGCCTCCCGGCGCGCATTGGCAGCAGCCTCCGCATTCGCGGCGGCAACCTGACCGGCCACGGAATCGGCCTTGGGCATGGAAGAGCGCCCGAACTGCGTGAAGTCGGTGCCGAGCGGCCAGCCCTTCCTGGCGCCCTCGGCGAACACCTCGGCGGTGCGCAAATCGGCAGCATTGTCGGCACGCATGATCTCTATGGTTGGCAGGCCGCTTTTGCGATACCCCTCCACGATGACTATGTCGTGGCCGGGCATGCTGGCCACGATCTCGTTGCATTCGATCTCGCCGGGAGTCGTCTTGATGCGAGCCATCTGGCCGGGGCATGCGATGACCGTTTCGGACGTACCCGCATGGCGATGGCGGTACGAGTCTTTGCCCGGGATGTCGATATCGAACCCAACGTGACTGTGATGCTTGACGCTTCCCACATCGAACCCGCGTCCGACCAGCTCTGATATGAGCTTTTCTATGAGCGTCGTCTTACCCGAATTATGCCTGCCGACGACCGATATCGCCGGCGAAGGAATTGCTATCATGTCCCCTGCCTTTCAAGGGTTGCAGTATAGCATGCAGCAAGCGGGTTCGACCCGCCGCGGACCGGCAAGTTTGCGCAGCCAGTATCGGGGCGTAAATCGCCGTTATGACAAGGTGTTTTCACCTTGATGCCGCCTGTCGAAAATAATTGTTGTTATTTCGTGAAGAAAGCGCTACAATCTAGTTGCTTTTTTCGAAGGCTTTTGACTTCGTGAAAAGAAGGGGATTCCGTTTTTTTGGAGGGGGCGGAATCCCCTTTTCTTTGCGTAGAGTTGAAAGCCGGGAAACGGCAGAAGCCCGAATGCTCCTGATGAGAGAGGCGTTCGGGCTTCTTTCAATTTGGTGACGGTGCTTTTGCGCCGCCTATGTATGTGCGGACTAACGCTTCGCACATATGAAAATCCTACTGGATGCCTATTCGCCAACCGCCCATAACTGTTTACAGCACGCGGCGGGCCTCCAGGGCTCGGCCGAGCGTCACTTCGTCGGCGAATTCTAGGTCCCCTCCGACTGGTAGGCCGCTGGCCAGGCGCGTTACCTTTATACCGAGCGGTTTGATGAGGCGGGCCAAGTAAGCAGCCGTGGTCTCGCCTTCCACATTGGGGTTGGTGGCCAGCACCACTTCCGTCACGTTTTCGCTGGACAGGCGTCGCATAAGCTCGGCTATGCGTAAGTCATCGGGGCCGATGCCGTCCATAGGCGACAGCGCGCCGCCGAGCACGTGGTACAGCCCGCGATACACCGCGGTGCGCTCGATGGGCGGGATGTCACGTGGCTCGGATACCACGCACAAAAGCGACCGGTCGCGCGAGGTTGCGCGGCAAATCTCGCACTCGTCGCCTTCCGCATAGTTGAAGCAGCGGCTGCAGAAATGCACCGTGTCCTTCACCTCGGTGATGGCATCTGCCAGGCGCATCGCCGTGGCGCGGTCGGTGTTCAAGATCCAATACGCCATTCGCTGGGCCGATTTCGGGCCCACGCCAGGCAAGCGCTCAAGCTCGTCGAGGAGTTTCTGTATCGCGGGGGCAGATTGCACGGCAGCGTTTCTACATCAAGCCGGGGATGTTCATGCCGCCGGTGGCTGCGCCGATACGTTGGTTGCCCATCTCGGACACGCCACGAAGGGCCTCGTTCACCGCAGCGGTGACCATGTCTTCGAGCATCTCGACGTCATCCGGATCGACGGCCGCCGGGTCGATGGTCAGGCTTTCCAGCGTGTTGTCGCCCTTGGCCACGGCCTTCACCATGCCGCCGCCAGCGGACGCCTCGAAGGTCATTTCCTTGATTTCCTCTTGGGCGCGCGCAAGCTCGGCCTGCATCTTCTGGGCCTGCTTCATCATGGCGTTCATGTTGCCCATGCCGCCACCGCCGGGGAATCCGCCTCTTCTTGCCATTGTTTACCCTTGCCTTTCGGTTGGTGAAATTACTGTTGCTTGCATTGTACCGGTCGCGTGACCGGGGAATACCGGGTTAGTCGACTTCCTCGAAGGTTACACCGCCGCCGAAGCCCGCCTGCAGGATGGATTGCAGATCGTCTGCCGTGGTGGCCGCGCCCGTTTGCGCCGGTTGTGCGACGGGCTCGTGCGCTTGCACGGGCGCCTGAGGCTGGGCTGCGGGCGATGCCGCGGGTGAAGCCTTTGGAGCCGCGGGAGCTTGCGGATGCGAAGGAGCGCTCATCCCCTCTTGGACGTCCTCATCGAAGGAAACGGCCATCGCGTCGTCATAGGGAACTTGCTCGTCTTCCCACGGGGGGACATCGGCTGCAGCACGCTGCTGACGAGGCGCGGGACGCGGGGCCGGGGCCGCCGACCGCGCTGCCGGCTGCTGGGCCGTCGGGGTCGAAGGGTCCGGCGTCGCCGGATTGTGCGAGCTAACGCTTGCACCCACGAAATTTGTCCCAGAGGGTACCGGGTTCAGCTGCCGAGCCTGGACCGGCGCAGGCGCGGAAGGCATCATCGCCGGATGCGCGCTCGCCGGCGCCGCTGCGGGCCTTACAGGCGCGGCCGCAGCTGGCCTCGCTGCCGCAGGCGCAGCCGAAGGCGCCGCTGCGGGTGCTGCAGGAGATGCCTTGCCTCCTTGAGTGAACGCGAAGGGAACCGGCTGGCCTCCGCAAGCCTGCGACAGCGCATCGCCAACAGAGGTTTGCACGTCGGGCTTCTGAACAGCTTTGAAGGCGAAAGCATTTTCCGCCGGGAATTCGATGTTGAGCATGTTCGCTGCGGCATTGTAGCTGGCCTTGGTGCCCAAGAACAGCACGCCGTAAGCGGCCTTGCTGCGCTTGAGCGTGGCGAGCGTCGCCTGCCAAACGCGTTGCAGGGCTGCGGGGTTCGAGAACGTGGCCGCGAGCTGCGGATTCATCCCGCCAGATGCAGCCTGGGCCGATTGAGCCGGCTGGGGAGCCGACGCTGGAGCCTGCGGCGCGACGGGTTGAGGGGCCGATGCAGGGGCTGGTGCGGCAGCGGACGCGGCAGGCGCCTGTTGCGCGTTCATTCGCGAAGAGGCAACCTGCTGGGGTGCCGTTCGCGCAGAAGCGTTCGGAATTTGACTCGCAGCCGGGACAGGTGCGGGTTGCGGTGCCTGAGCTGGCACCGGCGCGGGGCCGCGCATGACCGCCGGGGCCGACTGGGCTGCCTGGCCCGCAGCGTTAGATGCCCCGCTTTGCGGGGTGTGCGAGCTTCCGCTCGCACCTACGAAATCTATCCCTGAGGGCATCGGAGCTTGGCCAGGGGCAACGGAATCGGCCCCCGAAGGCACGGCAGGCCGAGCGGAAACAGAAGCGGCAACCGCCGCTGGCGCCGCAACGCCGTTGCCGACACCGGCAACACCGGCGAAAGCCGCCGCTGCGATGCCAGGCGCAGCAGCCGCAACGCCGTTGCCGCCGCGCTCGAGCGCTTCCACTCGCTCGGCCAGAGCCGCCAGCGTCAGGTCGCCTTCGGGGCGCACCATACGCGTGCAGGCAATTTCAAAGGTCAGGCGCGGGTTCGTCGAAGTCTTCAGCTCCGCCATCGCGTCGCCGAGCACCATCATCATGCGAGCCAGGCGATCCGTGCCGAATTGCGGCAGCTCGGCTTCCAGCTGACGGCGCTCGGGCGTGCTCACTTCCACGGCAACCGTGGCGTCCGTCAGGCTCATCACATACAGGTTGCGCACGTGCTGCGCCAGCTCGCGCGTAAATCCGGCCAGATCAGCGCCCGTTTCAGTATATTCGGCAATCCACTTGAAGCATGCCGCCGCATCGCGCGCTCCCAGTGCGCGCATGATATCGGCCAAGTCGTTCGAATCAACGCCGCCGAGCATGCGTTCGGCAACTTCAAGCGTCACTTTTCCTTCGCCGAATGCGATCATCTGCTCAAGCGAGGTCAACGCGTTGCGCATGCCGCCGCCGGCATGATGCGCGATCAGATCGAGCGCGTCGCCCTCGAACTCCACGCCCTCGGAAACGCACACGGCGCCCAGGCGCGACACGATGGACTCGTTGGATATACGGCGGAAATCGAAGCGCTGGCAGCGCGAATGAATGGTCTCGGGCACCTTCTGTGGATCGGTCGTGGCCAGGATGAACACCACGTGATCGGGCGGCTCCTCAAGCGTTTTCAGCAGCGCGTTGAACGCCGCGATGGAAAGCATGTGAACCTCGTCGATGATGTAGACCTTGAAACGCCCGCGCGTCGGGGCGAACTGCACGCGATTGATGATCTCTTCGCGCACGTTTTCGACGCCAGTACGGCTTGCGGCGTCCAGCTCGTACACATCGGGGTGCACGCCCTCGGCGATCATCTGGCAGTCTTCGCAGGTGCCGTCCGGGTCGGGTGTGGGGCCCTTCTCGCACAGCAACGCCTTGGCAAGCAGGCGCGCCGTGGTGGTCTTGCCCGTGCCGCGCGGTCCGCAAAACAGATACGCATGGCTTACTTTATCCTGGTCGATGGCGTTTTTGATGGTGCGCTCGATCTGCTCTTGGCCCACCACGTCCTCGAACACCTGCGGACGATATTTACGATACAGCGCTTCTGCCATAACTTCCCTACCTTGCTGACGCTGACGAAACCCTTACGCCTGCTGCTTGCCCTTGCGGCCTGAAAGCGCCGCTTTGATGGCGCCGATGACGGCCGGCGCGACCGACACCGCGACGATGCCCAGCACGATGATCTCGAAGTGCTTCTGCACGAACTCGACGCCGCCGAAGAAATAGCCCACCAGCACGAACAAGCTCACCCACGAGATGCCGCCGATAGCGTTGAACAGCGTGAACTTGGCGAAGTTCATGTGGCCCGTGCCGGCGATGAACGGGGCGAAGGTGCGGAAGAAGGGCATGAATCGCGTGATGACGATGGTCAGCCCGCCGTATTTGGCGAAGAAGCCGTCGAGCTTGGCCATGCGCTCGGGCGTGAGCGCCTTCACCTTGCCCGAGTCGATGATGCGCTTGCCGAAGAAGCGGGCGATCCAGTAGTTGGACGTGTTGCCCAGAATGGCCGCCGCGTAGAAGACGATGAGCGTGGCCGCCAGGTTCAGGCCGCCGCCGGGCGCCGAGAACACGCCTGCCGCGAACAGCAGCGAATCGCCGGGCAGAAACGGGAAAAACACCAGGCCCGTCTCGATGAACACGATGAGGAACAGCGGGGTGTACACCCAAAACGCACCGAGCGTGACTATCC
>CAVBPP010000095.1:0-6792 GCA_963597295.1 Paratractidigestivibacter sp.
TACACGAAAGATCTGCGAGCTCTCACGCGCGGGTCGGGCAGCTACTCCATCAGCTTGGAAGGCTATGATCCAGCGCCCGCGGACGTAACGAAACGCCTGGTAGAGGAATACCAGGCAGCACGCGCAAACGGCAATTAGCAGAAGAACTGTGCGAAGGTGCTCGCAGCAGGCTCACGGCGGCGCTGTAAGCCATGCAGCAACCTGATTGCTCGCGAGCATCGTAATGCGTGAATTTGAAACGCCCCCTATTAACGAAAACGGCCGGCGAACCTGAGTTTGCGAGAGGTTCGCCGGCTTCGTCATCTGCGCGGGGGGAAGGGGTGCGCTGGGGCGTCTCGCTTTTCGGACCGCCCGCCCGTCGCACCCCCTCAAGCCGCTGAAATGAGTATGTGCCCCCATTCCGGCAGAAAGATGGCCGATCGCTACCCGTTGCGTGACGAAAACCTAGCAGAAACCTAGCAGTCGGGTTGCGCGATATCCGCGAAGTCGGATAATTGGGACTCAAAGATCCAATCTCGTTTAAAGGTAGGCTTTCGTGGCGGTTCCAATCGAGCAGGCGCAGCTAGCGCTGCAGATGCATTTTGGATATGACGACTTCAGGCCAGGTCAGCTGAGCGTCGTTGAAGCGCTGTTAGCGGGTCGCGATGCGCTCGTGGTTATGCCGACCGGCGCGGGCAAATCCATCTGCTATCAAGTGCCCGGCATCGCCGAAACGGGGGTTGCCATCGTCGTGAGCCCGCTTGTTTCCCTGATGGGCGACCAAGTTGCGGCTCTTCGCAACGCGGGTGTGGAAGCAGCGTATCTGAACTCGACGCTTTCGGCCAGCGAGCAGGGGAGACTGATCAACGACGCTCTCAACGGCCACTACGATTTGCTCTACATCGCACCCGAGCGTCTGGACGACCCGCGCTTCCTCGATTTCGCCAAACAGGCGGACATCCCACTCGTCGCAGTTGACGAGGCGCATTGCGTGTCGCAGTGGGGCCAAGACTTCCGCCCGTCATACCTTCGCATTGGAGACTTCATCGACCAGCTGCCCAAGCGACCTGCTGTGGCCGCGCTCACCGCAACGGCCACCGAACGCGTTCGGGCGGACATCGTCAAGCTGCTGGGCCTGCGCGATCCGCATGTGGTGGTTTCGGGCTTCGATAGGCCTAACCTGCATTTCTCCGTCGAGCGGCTAGAACCATCGAAGAAGCTAGCCCGCATCATTGATTACGCGAAGGAGCGCCCCGACCAATGCGGCGTCATTTACTGCTCAACGCGAAAGAATGTCGAAAAAGTGCACTCTGAACTGGTTGAATCCGGGGTGCGCGCAACGCGATATCATGCCGGGCTTTCCCCTGACGAACGCAAGGCGAACCAGCGCGCTTGGATCGACGACGATGCCGCGGTGGTGGTGGCAACGAACGCGTTCGGCATGGGCATCGACAAGCCCGATGTCCGCTACGTCATCCACTACAACATGCCCGCGTCCATCGAGGCCTATTATCAGGAAGCGGGTCGCGCCGGACGAGATGGCGATGCGGCAGAATGCATGCTGCACTGGAGCGATGGCGACCTCTCCACGGCGCGTTTCCTATTGGAGCAGCCATCGGGCGAAAGCCAGCTTTCAGCAGAGGAAGCCCAGGTGGCGCTCTCGGCCAAACGCCGCATGTTAGCCGTGATGGAGGGCTACTGCCTGACGTGCGGCTGCCTGCGTGACTATATCCTGCGTTATTTTGGAGACGTGACAGCCAGTGGTAACGAGGCCGCCAACTGCGGAAACTGTTCGAATTGCGAGGGCGATTTTCAGGCAGTTGACGCAACTGCGGAAGCACGTGCCGTCATGCGCTGCGTGCAGGAACTGCGCGGGCGTTTCGGCAAGGGCGTTGTCGCGGATGTGCTGCGTGGCGCGAACATCGAACGCTTGGAACAGTTCGGTCTGCGCGATTTGAAAACAACGGGCACGGTGAATATGCCGCAATCCCAGCTCAAAGAGGTAATCGAGCTGCTAGCGGCCGGGGAATACCTGCAGATCACCGAAGGTAAATTCCCGCTCGTGGGCTTCGGCCCGAGGTTCCGCGAAGCGGCGGCACCTGATTTCAAGTTGACCATGAAGCAAGTCGTTCGCAAGACGAAGCAAAAGACGACGCGCAAGGCCTCAGCTGCCGGCTCCTCCGTCAAGGTGCCGGAAGACTATGATGAAGCCCTGTTCGAAAAGCTGCGCGCCTTACGCAAGCGTCTGGCAGTCGAAGGCGGGCTGGCTCCGTACATGGTATTCGGCGACGCAGCTCTGCGCGACATGTGCGCCCGCCTGCCTGCGAACAACGACGAATTCCTGGAAGTCAACGGCGTCGGCGAGAAGAAGCTGGAAACCTACGGCAAGGTGTTCCTGGACGAAATCGCAGCTTATCGAGCCGAAAGCCCAACGGCGCAACCCAGTGTGAACGACGCTTCGAAAGGCTAGGGGACGCCACCGTATTCTCTATTCGCGCCGCATCGCAGTAGGCCGAAAATGGCCGCTGCGAAATGCGCCCTCTACGCCTGGCGATAATGCTCCATGAACTCGCCCAAGCTGGTCATGGCTTCGGACAGCACCTCGATGCGCGGCAGGAACACGACGCGGAAGTGGTCGGGCGCGCCCCAATTGAAGCCCTTGCCGGGCACCAGCAGAATATGCTTCTGATGCAGCAGGTCAAGCGCAAACTGTTCGTCATTGGTGATGTTGAACCTCTTCACGTCTATCTTCGGGAAAATATAGAAGCCGCCCATCGGCTTGACGGCCGTGATGCCCGGGATGTCGTTGAGCGCCTTGTACACGAATTCTCGCTGCTCGTACACGCGCCCGCCCGGCACGACGTAGTCGTTCACGCTTTGGTGCCCCCACAGCGCCGTCTGCACGATAGACTGCGCCGGCACGTTCGAGCACAAGCGCATATTCGACAGCATGTTAAGGCCCAAAATGAAGTCCGAAGCGCAGGCCTTATTGCCGGAAAGAATCATCCACCCAATACGATAACCTGCGATCATGTGCGATTTCGAAAGCCCCGAGAACGTGATGCAGAACAGGTCGGGGCACAGGCTCGCAATTGACACATGCTCCTGGTCGTCGAACACCAAACGGTCGTAAATCTCGTCGGACAAGATCATCAGCTGGTGCTTGCGCGCGACCTCGACGATCTCCTGCAGCACCTCGCGCGGATACAACGCGCCGGTGGGATTGTTCGGGTTGATGATGACGATGGCCTTCGTGCGCGGGGTGATTTTGCTTTCGATATCCGCAATGTCGGGGTACCATTCAGCCTGCTCATCGCACACATAGTGAATGGGCGTGCCGCCGGAAAGCGTCGCACAGGCGGTCCATAGCGGGTAGTCGGGGCTGGGGATCAGAATCTCATCGCCGGTATCCAGCAGCGCTTGCATGCACAGGTTGATCAGCTCGCTCACGCCGTTGCCGGTATAGATGCTGTCCATATCAACGTTGGGAAGGCCCTTGATCTGCGAGTACTGCATAATGGCTTTCCTGGCGCTGAACAGGCCTTTCGAATCGCTATACCCCTCACAATCGGGCAGCTGCATGCGCATGTCCTGCACCACCTCATCCGGTGTACGAAAACCGAAAGGCGCCGGATTGCCGATGTTCAGCTTCAAGATGCGCGTTCCGTGCGACTCCATGCGCGCTGCCTCGTCGACAACCGGGCCTCGCACATCGTACAAAACATTGTCGAGCTTGGAGGACTTCTTGAATTCGCGCATGGGTTTGCTCCCTTGGTCGGTCGATTTGTCTTCGAAAAGTTCAATTTTGTTTGCGGATTCCTCGCCAGAAAGCCATTCGGCCTTGACATCCAAGATGTCGGCTAGCAGCTCCATAACATCGCGGCGGGGGAGGGTTTTGCCACTAACATACTGGCTGACCTGGCTTTTCCCTAGCTTATGCTGCCGGACTTCAGCCTGCTGGATCAAATCTGCTTGCTTATAGCCGCCACGTTGCATGGCTTCCTTAAGGCGGCTGGCGAAAAGTTCAACGCTCATACTATTCCTCGCATCAAAATTGAACCATTACGATTTCAAAGTTCAATTTACCAGCTTCGGTAACATCGCACTAGTTCAATTCGATGAACGGTTCATTATCAACACATCGGAAATTGAACCGCAACAGAGCCGTCACATCACGTACAAATTCATATGTAGGAAACCCCGAAAAATGGTTACGCGTCCTTGAAGGCGTTCTTACATTCCCTTTACACGACATTCTTAGAGTTGTAACAGTGCGCCATCGGGCGTACAGACGAGTAAAACCCAACCGAAGGGAGAACCGAGCACATGGATCCGGCAACGCTGGTAATCGTTGGCCTTGTGATCGTGGTTGCGCTCACGTTCGATTTCACGAACGGATTCCACGACACCGCCAATGCCATGGCAACCTCGATCGCGACGGGCGCGCTGAAGCCCAAAACCGCGGTCATCGCCGCAGGAACGCTGAACTTGGTAGGCGCGTTCCTTTCCACCGAGGTGGCTAAGACCATCTCCGGCGGTCTTATCAACGAGCAAGTGGTCACCATCGCCCCTGAATTTATTTTGGCGGGCCTCATCGGTGCCATCATCTGGAACCTGATCACCTGGCTCGTCGGACTTCCTTCTTCCAGCTCCCATGCGCTGTTCGGCGGTCTTGTCGGCGCCGTTATCGTCGGCGCGGGCGTTGAGGGCATCAACTTCGGCGCTGTCATCACCAAGATTCTCATCCCGGCTCTTGTTTCCCCCGTGGTTGCCGGCTTGGCCGCATTCTGCGCCGTCAAGCTCATCTACGTTGTGGTGAAGAAGATGAACGAGAACCAGGTCGAAACCGGTTTCCGCCATGGCCAGACCATCACGGCTTGCCTGGTGGCGCTCTCGCACGGCACCAACGACGCGCAGAAGACCATGGGCATCATCACGCTGACCCTCATCTCCGTCGGCGCCCAGACTTCCGGCTCCGGCCCCGAGCTTTGGGTTGTCGCCATCTGTGGCCTGGCCATCGCCGCCGGCACCTACATGGGCGGCTGGCGCGTCATCCGCACGCTCGGCAAGGGCCTGACGGAAATTTCCACCCCGCAGGGCTTCGCCGCCGAGGCCGCTTCGGCAACCACCATCCTGGTTTCCTCTCACCTGGGCTTCGCCCTTTCCACCACGCAGGTTTGCTCCGGTTCCATCATCGGCACCGGCCTGGGCAAGAAGGGCAACAAGGTCAACTGGGGCGTTGCCGGCCGCATGCTCATCGCATGGCTCGTCACCTTCCCGGCCGCCGGCGTTGTGGCAGCACTCGCTTGCGCGCTGGCCAAGACCGGCGTTTGGGGCACCGTCGCCACCGTCATCATCGGCATTGTCGTCGCGCTCATCATCTTCTACATGTCCAAGCGCAACCCCGTCAACAGCAAGAACGTCAACGACAGCAAGGAAGTCAAGGTCAAGCCGGTGAAGATGTCCGGTTCCTCTTCCGCGCAGGCCGCTTAATTCCCAAGGAGTAAATGAACAATGATTGCAACCGAAATCACCAGCTTCATCACCGTCTTGGTGGTTGCCGTCTGCGTGGCGAGTGCGGTGAGCGTCCTGTACGCTTCTGGCCTGCGCCTGTGGGCTGACGGCACGCTTGATTCGCAAGGCAACGCCCACCTGGGGCATCGCGTCGGATCGGTCGTCTGCTTCACCGCATGCGTGGCCATCGTGCTGTTCGCGCTGTGGCTGATGATCCCGTTCTTCCACTAAGCTGCCGAACAAGAACTCCGAAGCGCTACACGAGCCGGCCGGGGCAACCCGGTCGGCTTTCTTATATGCAAGCCGCCCCTCGAGAAGTCGCAGCTCGCAGCCTTGCATTGTGCTACCATTTCCCCGTTGAATAGCAACGTCTAAGGAGTCCGATCATGATGAACATTCTCGTAGGCATCGACGGAACCGAGCGCGGCATCCGCGCGGCTCGCTGGGCGTTAGCGCACGCGAAACGCGATGGCGGCGAAGTGACGCTGCTCGCGGTCATTGACAACGTGATCGGCGACCACACGGGCCTTGAGAGCGACGTACTGGAAAACGCGATTCAAAAAGCCCTCGACGACAAGGTTGCCGAAATCGCGCCGACGCATCAGGGCGTGAAGATTTCCACCCGCGTCGTGTCCGGACCCGTTATCGAGAGCATCGTGAAAATCTCCGCCGACTACGACATGATCGCCGTCGGCAGTCATCATGGCCGCTCCATCAGCGACGTCATCGGCGGGGCAAAGGGCCTGCGCATTGCCGTGGCTGCGCCCGTTCCAACCGTTGTGGTGCCAGCCGACTGGGATGCCGAGGCTGCCGGGTCGGGGATCGTCACCGGCGTTGGCCCAGGCGAGCCTACCGACGCGCCGCAGCTGGAATTCGCGGCCCTTGAGGCCGAGGACCAAAACGATACGCTTACGGTCGTTGGGTCTTGGGGCGCTTCGGGCTGGATCCAGAAAACGGCGCAATTCATGGGCGCCGACCAGCAAAAGCTCGGCGATGTGCGCAAATGCGAGATCGAAGAGCGCGTCATACGCCTAGCCGAAAAGCACCCGCAACTGCAAATAACCCCATGCTGCGTGGAGAACCCATCAGCCGCCCATGCGCTTATCGAGGCAAGCGAAGGCGCCGCAATGCTGGTACTCGGCACCGACGACCGCAGCGTCATCAAGCGAAAGCTCTTCGGCGGCGTAGCTCACAGCGTCCTTTCCAGCCTGCATCAACCTACCGCCATAGTCCCCAAGGCATAAGACAAAGGGACACTCCTAATGTCTTGCCGGTGCATACCAAATCGGCACAAAACAG
>CAVBPP010000096.1:0-11906 GCA_963597295.1 Paratractidigestivibacter sp.
ACCGTCGCCCATCGATTCCAGACGCCGGTTATCCCCTATCGATTATCCACCGCTTCCGGATGCAGGTCGTGGTTGGCCAGGCGATCCCAGGCAACCTGTTCCCAACGGGTGCCGGGCTTACCGTAGTTGCAGAACGGGTCGATGGAGATGCCTCCACGCGGCAAGAACTTGCCCCACACCTCGATGTACTTCGGATCCATAAGCTTGATCAGGTCTTTCATGATTATGTTGACGCAGTCCTCATGGAAATCGCCATGGTTGCGGAAGCTGAACAGGTACAGCTTCAGGCTCTTCGACTCCACCATGCGCACATCGGGCACGTAGCTGATGTAGATGGTGGCGAAATCGGGCTGGCCGGTGATCGGGCACAGCGACGTGAATTCCGGGCAGTTGAACTTCACGAAGTAGTCGTTGCCCGGGTGCTTGTTGTCGAAGGTTTCCAGCACGGAAGGGTCGTAGGTTTGCGGGTAGCTGACGTTCTGATTGCCCAGCAACGTCACGTCATCGGTGCCCTCGCGGCGCGGGGCGGTTGCGTTATCGATGGTCATGGGGTCTCCTTTGAAATGGTTATGCGAACGCACGCGTGCGCTAGATTGCCCGCTGGCGCAGTTATTGGGACGGTCGCGGGTTTGCCCTTAAACTCACGCGGGCTGCCTACACGCCGGCGCGTTCGGCATCCAGCTTATTAAGCAGCGGGTCACGCCTGCCGTTCAGCTCGAAGGCGCGTGTGCGGTCAATGCAGGTACCGCACACGCCGCACGGATAGTCGCCGCCCTCGTAGCACGACCAGGTAAGCTCATACGGAACGCCCAGCTCAAGGCCGCGTTTCACAATGTCGGCCTTCGACCACATGACGAACGGGGCCTCCATGCGCAGCTCGCCGCCGGTACCTTCGACAATCGCGCGGTTCATCGCATCGACGAATTCCTTGCTGCAATCAGGGTATGCGTTGCCCGCCCAGTCATCATGATGGGCACCGTAATACAGCACGCTGCAGCCAAGCGAAAGCGCCATGGAAGCGGCCGACGAAAGGAACAGCCCGTTGCGGAACGGCACGTAAGTGCTCACCGGCTTGCCGTCAGAGTGCTCAAGCTGGTCGGCGTAGCTTTCCTCGGGAACGCTTTGCGTGGAATGGGACAGCAAGCTGCAATTGCTGTCGGCGAAGATGGCCGCAAGATCCAGAAAGCGCTGTTCAACGTCATAGAATTGCGCCACGGCACGAGCCGATTCGACCTCTTTGGTATGGCGCTGCCCGTACGCGATGGAAAGCGCGAACACGTTTTCAGCGCCGTAGCGGTCAACCGCCATGGCCAGCAACGTGGTGGAATCGACGCCGCCGCTGCACAGCACCAGCGCGCGGGCAGGCGCATCGGTGCCGGTTGCGGCGTTGAAACCTTTTTGATTGACGGATTCGGTGGTGATATCGGTAGCGGGCACGCTACACTCCCCTTTCAACGTTCGGCCAGATCAGCTTATGCAACTGCAGCTGAACCGTGGCCCAAGTGAGTTTATGTTCCTGGACGAACGAAACGATTTCGGCAGGCTCGATGCTGCCGAACACCGGACTAAGGTACACCGGAACGCGCCCGGGAAGGTTCAGCTTGCGAGCGACTTCCAGCATGCGCTGCAGGTCGGCCGAGCCGCCGCAGACAAACTTCACCGTATCGCGCATATCTAGCATGGCGAAATTGGCGGGCAGCATGGCTTGCTCCTGGCCACTGGCAGGCAGCTTCCAATCGACGGTGAAGGTAAGCATGCCCGGGCATGCGCCTTCGGTTGAGCGACGAAGCTGAACAAGCGGCGCAAGGTCAACGGAGCCGTTGGTCTCGATTTCGATGCGCAGGCCATGCCCGGAGGGGCCAGGCTCAGCCAGCAACGCCCGTACGAACTGGGACAACGCCGGCTGCAAGGTAGGTTCGCCTCCAGTTAGCGTGACGCATTCCGCTCCGGTTTCACGCACCCAGGCGACCAGGTCGGCAATGGTTTCGCGTGCAAAGCCACCTACAGACGAACTTCGAATATCAAAATCGGCTGCTTTGGCGGCCGCGGCGCCATCAGCAAATGCGATATCGGCAGCGCCACCAGCAATGCCATCCTCAGAAGCGGACGGCGAAGCGTCGTCGAAAACAGCAACGCCTTCCTCGCCGCCAACCTGCACGGCGCCGTTCGCCCACATAGTGTCGCACCAAGAACAGCGCAGGTTGCAGCCCACAAAGCGTATGAAAGCCGCAAGCTTGCCCGCGCACTGGCCCTCGCCATTGATGCTGACGAATTTCTCCGCGACGGGCATCGCGATTGATTCATTGCATGCAAAAGCGCCCGTTTCCGCAGATGAGCTATCCGAGGAATCGCAGTCGCGAACCTTCACGTGAGGCGCGGCAGCAGCCGACGTGCCCTTCCCCAAAATGTCGTTCGAACTTGTCACGGTTCACCTAAGCGCGATAGATAGCGCAGTTGTTGGGCGTCTCGTACACGTCAATCTGCGCAACCGGAAAACCAGCGGCGGCAAGCTTGTCGAAGAAATAACGAGCCAGGTTCTCGGCCGTGGTGCGGAACGGCATCATCGAAAGCGTGAAACCCTCTTCGCGTAGGCAATCGAGCGTTTTCTGCTGCAGCGAGCCCTCTTCCACGACGAACGAGTGGTCAAGCTCTTCGGTCAGATCACGCAGCGCACCCTTGAAATCGGCGAAGTCGATGACCATGTCCTTGTGGGTACCCTCGGACTGCAGCTCGCTCTGCTCCAGATACGCGACCACGCGCCAACGATGACCATGCAGGTTCTCGCATTTGCCATGATAATCGGTCAGGAAATGAGCCGCGTCGAAGCTGCTCTCGGTTTTAAGGCCGTACATGAAAACGCCTTCCTCATCTGCGAAAACCTCTGCGATGGGAAGGCGTAGCGCGCAAGCCCAACCTGCACGCCGACGCGACGCCGGCACGGCATCGCGCATCACCTAGTTTTGTTTATCGACAGGAGGCTCTCGAACTGTCTATCACTTGTGCAGCACATGGTACCATGCCCACGCAGACGCAGGCGTTTCCCCATATGAAATACCTTTAGCGGAGGCCGATAAGCATGGGTTCCGGCACAGCTTCGACACCGGCTCGCCGAGCGAAAGCGCACCCCATGCGGCAGACACGACACGAAGCTCACCGCTGAATGAGACAACGGCACATGCAAGCAGACCGGCAGGAGCCGCACCTACTTCGCTTGGCGACCCGAGAACAGCCCGCGGATGAAACCCTGCGATTGAACCTCCCCCACCTGCGCTGCGTCGGCGCCGTCTATTTGCAGGTCGGCGTTGTAGAAGGCTTTCAACGCAGCGATGCCCAGGTCGACGTCGCGTGCGCCGGCGGTTTCGTAGCTGGAATGCATGGCGAGCTGCGGCAGCCCCACATCCACGCCGTGCATGCTCACCTGCATGTTCGACAAATTGCCCAGAGTCGACCCGCCCGGCATGTCGCTGCGGTTCGCATACGCCTGCAGCGGCACCTTCGCATCAGCGCACACGGCCTCGAACACGGCGCGGCTGAACGCATCGGTGCAGTACTTCTGATTCGCAGCCTCCTTCACCACCAGACCGCGATTGAGCTGCACGCGGTTCGCCTCGTCGTAGCGTTCGGGGTGGTTCGGATGCACCGCGTGAGCGTTGTCGCAGCTCACGAGCATGCTCTTCGCCAGCGCGCACTGCAGGTCCTCGGGCGTTTTGCCAAGCGCGGCGTTAATGCGGCCGAGCGTGTCGGCAAGCAACGTGGACATGGCTCCCTGTTTGGTGTTCGACCCCACCTCTTCGTTATCGAAGCAACAGAAGACGGAAACATCGTGCGAGTTGTCGGCTGCAAGGAACGCCTCAAGCGAAATATACGCGCAGGCTAAGTCATCCAAGCGCGGAGCGGATACGAATTCGTCGCGAAGGCCCCAAATGCGCGGCTGCTCGCGGTTGACCAGGTACAAGTCGCGCGCAAGCACATTCGCCGGTTTGGCGCCGACGCCCGCAGCCACCATCTTGTCGAAAGCGCCCGCGGAATGTTCGCCAGCCGAGAACAGCGGGCACAGGTCGACGGCGCGGTTCGGGGCGAAGCCAGAGTTCGCCTCGCGATCAAGATGAATGGGCACGCGAGGGATGATCAGCAGGTCTGCATCGGGCGCGAACAGGCGGCTTTCCACACGAGCGCCCTCGCGCACCATCACGCGACCGGCCACCGAAAGCGGTTTGTCAAACCAGGAATGGTCCATCACGCCGCCATAGGCTTCCACATCAAGGCGGATGTAGCCCGCGGGGCCGGAAAGCTCGGGGTTCGCCTTGATTTTGTACGTGGGAGAATCGGAGTGCGAAGCGGTAAGCTGGAAATGGTAATTGTCCAGTTCGGCGCCAACTTTGAACGCGATGATGCTTGAGTTGTTGCGCGTGGTGTAATAGGCGCCGCCGGGCCGCACTTCCCACGGCTGACCCTCGGGCAGGTTCACGAATCCCGCGCGGGCCAGACGATTACGCATAGCCGCGCATGCGTGGAACGGGCTCGGCGCCTCCTCGATGAATTCGAGCATCCGCTGCGCCGCCTGAACGCTGCCTGCCTTGTGCTTAGCCATTGCCGCCACCTTTCCGCGAGTTGTTTCAGTGTGCGTTAGTGTAGCAAAAGCAAGCTTTGCTTCGCGTTGCTGAATTGCGGAAGGGGCCTGTGATTCTGTATGGCAAATTTGAGTCGGAACGACGCACGGGAACGACCTGGGCAAATGCGCCGATAGAACCTGCTCGATATCCGCTCGCCGCGCTTCGTTCGTTGCGCAAAAAAGCCCTGAACAGCAATGCGTTCAGGGCTTGGAGGGGGCAAAATCGGTGAGGTTTTCGAGGTTACTTAGAAATTGAACATCGCGGTGGACAGATAGCGCTCGCCGGTGTCGGGCAGCACGGCCACGATCAGCTTGCCGGCGTTTTCGGGGCGCTGTGCCAACTTGGTTGCAGCGGCAACCGCGGCGCCGGAGGAAATGCCCACCAGCAGGCCGTCCTTGCCTGCTAGCTCGCGACCGGCCTCAAAGGCCTCCTCATCGGCGATAGGCAGCACCTCGTCGTAGATTTCGGTGTCAAGCGTGTCCGGCACGAAGCCCGCGCCGATGCCCTGAATCTTATGCGCGCCCGCATGGCCCTCGGAAAGCACCGGGGAACCGGCCGGCTCAACTGCGACGATCTTCACATCGGGGTTCTTTTCCTTCAGGTACTTGCCCGTACCGGAAAGCGTGCCGCCGGTGCCCACTCCCGCGACCAGGATATCAACCTTGCCGTCGGTGCCTTCCCAAATCTCGGGGCCGGTGGTGGCAACATGCGTGGCGGGATTCGCGGGGTTCGAGAACTGCGAGGGAATGAACGAGTTCGGAATCTCCTCGGCAAGCTCGGAGGCGCGCGCGATGGCGCCCTTCATGCCCTTACTGCCGTCGGTGAGCACCAGCTCGGCGCCGTAAGCCTTCATCAGGTTGCGGCGTTCGATCGACATGGTTTCGGGCATGGTGATGATGATTCGGTTACCGCGGGCTGCGGCGATGGCGGCCAGGCCGATGCCGGTGTTGCCGGAGGTCGGCTCGATGATCACGGTGTCGGCGTCAAGCTTGCCGGCGGCCTCGGCGTCGTCGAGCATGGCCTTCGCGATGCGGTCCTTCACCGAACCGGCCGGATTGAACAGCTCGACCTTGCCGACGATGCGCGCCTGCAAGTCATGGTTCTTCTCGTAGTTGGTCAGCTCGACCAGCGGCGTGTTACCGATAAGCTCAGAAACGTTGCTGTGGATAGTCATGATGGGTTTCCTCTCTCTATTCGTCTTTGACGGGCGGCCGCCCGCTCCGGACTCGTTATGTAACACCTGTTATCCTAGTATGTCTGTAGGCATTGTCAATATTATTTTGGAAGAAATTCCGGTAATCCTATAACTTTATGGGGTTATACGGAAATCGACGCAGCGTTATCGCAGCTCATCGCTGGTTTCAACAAAAGAAAAGGCGCAAGCCCGAAAGCCTGCGCCCTACGCTAAATCGAATAGCTGTCCGCCGCGACCGCTGAATGTTCGTCGATCACGCTCTGCAAGGTGATGCCGCCGAGATATTCGTTGATAACGGCATACAACCCCTTCCAAACACCCAGTTCAATGCAAGGTTTTTCCATGTCGCATTCGAACGTGTCGCATTCCAAGCATGAAGCCGGGGCAAGCGACCCCTCCGTTACGCGCAGCACGTCTAGCACGGTGATGACGCTCGCAGGCTTGGCAAGCTGGTAGCCGCCCGCCGCGCCGCGCACCGATCGCACAAGCTTCGCCGTAACCACGTTCGACACGATCTGCTCCAGGTACTTCTTAGAAATGCCGAGCGAATCGGACACTTCCTTCAGCGACACCGGGCCCGCGCCGTCATGTTCGGCCAGGTAAAGCATGAGCCGGACCGCGTACAGCCCCTTCGTCGAGATTTTCATTGCGAACACGCCGCCTTTCAAACGCATCGTCATGCGGCGGCCACGTGCGCCGCATGAAAGTAAACCTATTATACCCTTAATTCCCCTAGGTTATTTGCCATTGCGTTTCGCGGTTGAACGATTCGACGAACGCTGCGAACGGCCGGACTTCGCGGAACCGTGGGGCTTGCCCGACTTGCCACCACCACGCGAATCGCCGTGGCCGCCCTTGTCACCAACGGCCGATGTGCGTGGCTTGCCGGAGCCACCTTTGCCGGAGCTGCCCTTGCCGCCCACGGCCTTGCCGCTCCCCTTGCGCATATTGCCGCTAGCTGCGCCCTTGCGGGGCCTGATCAGGCACTTCGGTCCGTAGCCAACCAAATCCATGCGGCCGGCACGACGGCATGCCTCAAGCACCAAATCATAATTCTTCGGGTCCCTGTACTGTATGAGCGCACGCTGAAGCGCCTTGTCGTGCGGGGTTTTCGGCACGAAGATCTTCTCCATAGTGCGCGGGTCAACCCCGGTATAGTACATAACGGTTGCGATAGTCGAAGGCGTCGGATAGAAATCCTGCACCTGCTCGGGGTTGAAGCCCATGTCACGCACGTATTCGGCCAGCTCAATAGCCTCGTCCAGGCCGCTGCCCGGATGCGACGACATCAGGTACGGCACGACGAACTGCTTCAGCCCGCATTCGGCATTTGCCTGATCGAACAGCTTGACGAAACGCTCGTACACCTCATGACGCGGCTTGCCCATCACGGAAAGCACGGCGTTCGACACATGCTCGGGCGCCACACGCAACTGACCGGACACATGATGCTCGCACAGCTCACGGATGAACGCGCGGCCGCCGTCTTTGTCGGCCTGCGCGTAATCAAAGCGGATGCCCGATCGCACGAACACCTTCTTCACGCCCGGCAATGCGCGGAGCTTTCGAAGAAGCTGCAGGTAGTCGCCATGATCAGCGTTCAGCTTGCGGCAAGGTTCGGGGCTTAGGCAATGTTTGTTCTTGCAGGCACCGCGACGCAGCTGAGCCTCGCAGGCCGGCGCGCGGTAATCGGCAGTCGGACCACCGACGTCGTGGATATACCCCTTGAAATCGGGCTGCGAAATCATGTGTTTCGCCTCGTCGATAATGGATTCATGGCTGCGCACCTGCACGATGCGCCCCTGATGGAACGTCAGCGCGCAGAAAGCGCATTCGCCGAAGCAACCTCGGTTGCTGGTCAAGCTGAACTTCACCTCGCGAATGGCCGGCACTCCCCCGGCTTCGGCGTACATCGGGTGATACGTGCCCGCATACGGCAAACGGTACACCGCGTCCATCTCGGATGTGGTCAAAGGCGCCGCCGGCGGGTTCTGAACGATGAATTCGTGGTCGGAATAAGGCTCCACCAGGCGTTTCCCGGTAAACGGGTCGCTGTTTTGATATTGCACGTAGAAACTTCGCGCGTAGTTGAGCTTATCTTCCTGCATGCTAGGGAACGACGGCAGCAGCTCGTAATCGTACACATGCTCAAGCGACTTCGCACGCACCACGGTGCCGTTCACGAACGTGATGTCGTGAATGGAAAGCCCAGCGTTCAGTGCATCGGCAACTTCAACGATGGAATGTTCTCCCATGCCGTAACTGACCAGGTCGGCGCCGGAATCCAGCAAAATCGAACGCTTCAGTTTGTCTGACCAGTAGTCATAATGGGCCAGGCGGCGCAGGCTCGCCTCGATGCCGCCCAAGATGATGGGGACGTCCTTATACGTGCGGCGAATCAGGTTACCGTACACCACCGCCGCGTGATCGGGCCGCAAGCCCATCTTGCCGCCCGGCGCGTACGCATCGGTGGACCTATGTTTCTTCGCCACCGTGTAGTGGTTCACCATTGAATCCATATTGCCTGATGACACAAGAAATCCCAATCGTGGGCGCCCCAGTACGGCTATGCTTTCCGGGTCATGCCAGTCAGGCTGCGCGATGACGCCAACCTTATAATGGTTCGCCTCCAGAATGCGCGTGATGATGGCCATACCGAACGAGGAATGGTCAACGTAAGCGTCTCCGCTAACGAACACGAAGTCGCACTGCTCCCAGCCGCGCTCTTCCATGTCAGCCTTGTTAACCGGCAAAAATGCGCTGCGCGGCGGCAGGGCCTGCGCCGCAGCGACCCGCGGTTTCGCCTGCTTAGACGCCTGCCCGCGCGCAGATTTGCGCTGTTTGGGCTTCTCGTTGGAGTTCACAGCCGAACGTGCGCCGCCAAACGACGCAGACTGGGAATGGTCCTTCCCGTTCGCCTTCCCCTGTTGCTTCTGCTTCTGCTGAGGCTTCGGCTTGGGCGTCTTCTTCCCCAGCCCGCCTTTTGCCATGCCCTTGGAAAATCTACCTGCCACGATACCCCGCCTTTAAGCCACAGGACCGGCGGTCTCGAACGGCATCGGGTCGTCCTGCCCGCGCCATAAGGGCACGTCGAACTGGCTCACCCAGTAACCCAAGGCGCGCGCCTGCACGACGCACACGAACGCAAGCCCCACCATCAGAAAATAGAAAACCACAATCATCAACAGGCAAAACGCAAGCATCATGGGCAAAACGGCCGCCCCGGACACGCTGGCCGCATCAACGAACGAAGCCCCAACGGAACCAAGCCCGCAGGCCATCGCCAAGAAGAAAACAATGGCGTAAACGGCAACGATGAGGATAGTGGCGATGACGAACGTCATCAGCCAAACGCGCAGCAAGCCCCTCGTGTCATGGCGGATCATCGACCACAGGCGTTTAATTTGAAAGCCGGGCGACAGACGGCAATACACGGCAGAGCGGATAGACCCCGCGTAGCTGAACAACGAGCAGAAAAACGAGAGAGCCAGGAAAACGACGACCATCAACAGGCCGGATATCGTCCCGCCGGCGCCGGAGCCGAACGCGTAACCCGCAGCCGTACCCACGCCGTTGCCCGCGAATGCGCTCCAAACCTCCTCCACCAAGCGAGGAATGAGCCCCGCCACAAAGGTGATGACCAGAATATGGAAACCGCGGCTGTACAGGCGCCCATCTTCGTTGCCGAAAATACGCGCCGGCATCGGGGTTTTAAGCTTCCATGCCGCGTCACGCGCCCAACCGAACGCGTAGCCGAACAGCACAAGCTGGCCGAATATGGGAACAAAGCACAAAAGTCCCAGCAAGCAAAGCCGCCCGAACCAACCAGGCGAGCTTTTGATGTCGTCCCACACCGTGGAGAAATATCCGGCTTGCATGCACGTCCCTTCCTTATTTCATGAACGGCAACAGTATACGTGAGGGACGCGACGTTTTCCCGGTTCGTTGCCAAGTCGTTTGCGTATTGCGGCCATTCCCGACCATGGCTCGCAAAGCACTTGGCCAGTGCGCCGCCTAAACGCCAGCCGACTTCGCGTAGGTCACCATCATGATGCCTGCAAGCATGAGCAAGGCGCCGCCGACGCGCCAAACGTTAAGCGGGCGTTTCTTGGTGGCGAACAGACCTCCGGCATCGATGGCCATACTACCGGCCAGCTGCCCGAGCATCGTGCACACGTTCCACAGGCTCACGCCGAGCGTCGATGCCGCAGCAACTTGACATGCGATGCACGCGGCGCCGTAAATGCCGCCGGTCAGATGCCACGGCTTCGCGCCGGTGTAACGATGAAGTTTCCCGCGGTTGATAACCAGTGTGACGACAAGCAGCGCGAGGATGCCTCCGGCAAAATTCACGCACGCCGCCTCAAGCGATCCGATATTGGCCGCCAAGGCAGAATTCGTCGGAGGCTGCAAGCTCGCAAAAGTAGCTGAGGCGAAAGGGATCCCCAGGTAAAGCAGCTGTTTGCAGGTCGGGCGCACGGATCCGGCCGTGCCCCGGAAAACGGCCAGGATGCCCACCCCCGCCACAACGCAACCGGCAATTCGCATCGGCGTCGCCGGAACAACGGCAGCGCCCGCGAACCCGAATGCATCGACGATAACCCCGCCGACCAGCTCACCGAGCATCAGCGACACCATCATCAGCGCCACGCCCAGCTTCGGCGTGACGAAAACCACGCACACGACCAGCAGCGCCCCGTAAAAGCCGCCAATCAGCTGCCATGCGGGCACCGAAAGCGCGCCGGCCAAATTTCCCGTTCCGAACGCCAACATCAGCAGAAAGCTGATACCGCCGCCGATGATGAAATTCGTCAAGCTAGCCTGTATCGCACCGACGTGTCGGGCGAGCGCGGCATTGGTAGGACTTTGGCACGAGATGGCTAATCCGGTAAATATGCCCAGGGCAACAGCTAAAAACATGGTCCCTCCGGTAGAAAAATGCATAGGGGCGACTCCAGGGAAAAGAAGCGCATAGCAATTGTAGCCCACCGTGTGCTTGGCGAGCCCGTCGAGCAAGAAGCGGCGCGGTGGCTCGCCAGTCGGGACCGCATGCCCGCATCGCAGGCGCGCCCAAGTTCTCGGCGCGCTCACGTGGCCGCCTCGCACGCTACGCGAAACGCGTCCGAAAACCCGGAACGGGTATAATGTCCGAAACAAAACGCATGAAAGGGACGGCAATGGACGCGAACACGGCGCGAATCGGCTTCATCGGATTCGGAAATATGGCGCAAGCCATGGCGAAAGGCCTGATCAACCATGGCAACGTGGATGGCGGACGCATCATCGCCTGCGCCGCGCATGCCGACAAGCTGCAGGCCAACTGCGAAACCATAGGCGTCGTTGCCGCACGCGATGCTGCGCAGGTGGTCGCCAACTCCGACATCGTCATCATCGCCGTAAAGCCGTATCTTGTTGCGGAAGTCGTCGCCCCGCTGCGCGAGGCCCTGGCAGGCAAGGCCGTCGTATCCGTGGCCGCCGGCGTGCTGTTCGATGACTACGAAGCCATGCTCGCGCCGGGCGCGCACCACCTCTCAACCATCCCGAACACGCCCATCGCCGCAGGTGCCGGCGTTATCGCCTACGAACAACAGCATTCGCTGACCGAAGACGAATGGGCCGCATTCAAAGGCCTGTTCGCACCCATCGCCCTGCTTGAGCCCGTCGCGGGCAACCTGCTTTCCACCGCCTCGGCCATCGCCGGCTGCGGGCCGGCCTTCGCCGCCATGTTCATGGAAGCGCTCGCCGACGGCGGCGTGAAAAACGGCCTGCCGCGCGCAACCGCACAGCGCCTAGCAGCCCAAATGCTAGCCGGCACCGCTCAGCTGCACCTGCAGACGGGCACGCACCCCGGCGCCATGAAGGACGCCGTCTGCTCTCCGGGGGGCACCACCATCAAAGGGGTTGCCGCGCTTGAAGCCGGAGCTTTCCGCAGCACTGTCATCAATGCGGTTGACGCGACGTTAAAGTAGCAAAGTTCCAGTTCGGTCACGCGAATTCGCTTTTCATCAATCGTCGTTTCGCAAGGCTATCCAGCATGAGCCCGAATAAGCGTCGCCGTCCGAAGCCCCCCCCGCCCCGCGTCTCCGCCCGAGCCGCCC
>CAVBPP010000097.1:0-8209 GCA_963597295.1 Paratractidigestivibacter sp.
CCAGAAGGGAAACTTCCCTACGCCGCCTTCACGTCGCTTAGCTCGACGCCGGCGTTCGGATCGTTGAACACGTCCATGTTCACGCTGCCGGCCTGTTTAGCTACGACGGTGGTGCACACGGCGTCGCCCGTGATGTTCACGGCGGTGCGCGCCATATCCAAGATGCGGTCGATGCCCATGATGAGCGCGATGCCCTCAAGCGGCAGGCCGACGGAGTTGAACACCATCGACAGTGTGATCAGGCCAACCGATGGCACGCCAGCCGTACCGACGGAGGCAAGGGTTGCCGTGGCGATAACGGTCGCATATTCCACCGGGCCCAGCTGCACGCCGAACAGCTGCGCCGTGAAAACGACGGCCACGCCCTGCATGATGGAAGTACCGTCCATGTTAATGGTGGCGCCAAGCGGGATGGTGAACGACGAGATGCGACGATCGACGCCGATCTTCTTCTCCAGCGTTTCGATGTTCAGCGGGATAGTCGCGTTGCTTGTTGCGGTCGAGAACGCGAACGCCATGACCGAGCCGAACTTCTTCAGGAACATGAGCGGATTCATGCGCGCGAACACGAACAGCAGCAGCATGTACACGACCAGGCACTGCACGGCAAGCGCCAACAGCACGCCGAACATGTACTTGAGCATCGGCAGGAACGCATCAAAGCCGATGTTCGCGAACGTGCGGGCCAGCAGGCAGAACACGCCGAACGGGGCCGCCAGCATGACGATGGAGGTCATCTTCATCATGATGTCGTTGAACTGCTCGAAGAAGCGGTGCACCGTCTCGACCTTGCGGCCCATAAGCGACAGGCAGATGCCAACGAACAGCGCGAAGAAGATGATCGCCAGCATGTCGCCGGAAGCCAGCGCCGAAATGGGGTTCTTCGGGATGATGTTCAGGATGGTGTCGATCATCGACGTGTCGGTCGAGGTCGAGGAACTGTCAAGCGAAGAAGTGTCCCCGCTCACCAGCGACGACATGTCCACGCCCTTGCCCGGGCTGATGGCATTGCCCACCAGCAGCGCCACGCACACGGCAAGCGCAGTCGTGCACAGATAGAACACCAGGGTTTTCACGCCGATGGTGCCGAGCGTTTTGGTGTCACCGATCGAAGACGCGCCGCACACGATGGAGCAGAACACGAGCGGCACGACCAGCATCTGCATCAAGCGGATGAAGCCCTGACCGATAACGTAGAAGATGCCGTTCACGAACACGTCGTCGCGCACGGTGCCGGCCGGAATCAGATAATGGAAGATAACGCCGCAGATAAGGCCCAGCACCAGCGCCAGCAGAATGCGCCCGGTGAGCCCCATCTTGAACTTCTTGGGCTTTTCGCCCATGTTGATTTCGTTGGTCATATTCGCCTCCTACTCCTTCGCGTCCGCAAGCTTGGACAAGTCATGGGCGGCAACGAAGGCCGCAAGGTCATCTTCCCAGGTAGGAAGCTCGTAAATGCCGGTCAGGCGCGCCATCATGTCATCAAGCTCAACATGGTAGCCATGGCCCGGCTTCGCAGTGCCGCGCAGGTTGCCCGTCGGCTCCCCCACCAGCTGAAATGCACGCTCGAAGAACTCGAAACGACTGGTCACACCAGTACAAGCAGCATGGAACGTACCGAACTCGTCGGACTCCATGACGGCGATGACGAACTTCGCGAACGTATCGGCCGAGGTCGGGCACGCGAATTGGTTCGCCGGCACGGGCACCGTCTCGCCCGCGCGGGACTCACGCAAGGCGCGCACCAGCAAGTCGTTCGACAGCGCGGTGTAAACCCAGCTCGAACGAACGATAACGTGGCGCGTCGAAAGTTCGCGCACGAATCGCTCGCCGGCCTGCTTCGACTTACCGTACACATGCGGCGGCATGGTGTCGTCGAACTCGTTAAAGGCAAGCTGCGTGTCCTCGGGGAACAGATCGTCGGTGGAAAGATGCACCAGCTTCGCATCCACGTTCGCGGCGGCGATGGCCATGTTGCGCGCGCCCAGGGCGTTCACCTTATAGGCCAGGTCAGGGTTCGCATCGGCCTGCTTGCGCGTGGCCAGGGCGGCGCAGTTGATGATGATGTCGGGGCGGTACGTTTCCGCATAGCTGGCGACGGCGGCCAAATCGGTCACGTCAACCTCGGCATCGGTGGTTAGAACCTTGTATCGGCTATGGTCAAGATGGTGCTCGATAGTCTGCCCCATGCGCCCGGCAGCGCCGGTTATCCACACGGTGTCCTGGGGACCTAACCTCATAAGGTTCCTCCTTTAAAATATGTAATAGGTGTCTCGCGAAGAAATCGCAATGTTCGTATTCTACCCCGGAAAGACGAAAATTACGACGGGAAGACTACGATGTAAGGCGAACGTAACACTTTCAACGGTGCCCAACCGTGCAACTTTGCAGGCTGCATGGGTGTCAAGCCCTATCACACAGCCGACGCGATACGCCTTGATCGAACATCGGACCCCAGCAACCGTATCCCCATACTCTTCTAACGCAAAAAAGCCCCGCAGCAACCTGCGGGGCCTTATAAATCGAAGCGAACGAAGCTAGCTAATGCTTCCCCTCATCGGCGGCGCTTCCTTCTTTGAACGCCAATCTTCTTCGCTCAAGGTCCTCAAGCATCTCGTTGGTCTTGCGGTCCTCGGATTCCTGAGCCTCACGGTTCAAGCGATAGTCCTCGCGAATCTTGTCGTTATCGGCTAGAAGGAAGTACAGCACCAGGCCGGCTGCCAAACCGACACCGCCGCCGCGAGCCAAGATGAAGCCCGCGATCATGCCGGCCAAGCCTTGGTCCATCTTGTCGCGCGTCAGGTCGAAGGCGATTTGCGCGCACACGAAGCCCTGGATGCACAGCACGACGACCAAGATGGCGCCGGAAGCGGCAAGCGAGGCCTCGTACAGCGGGAAGACGAACAGTCCGACGACGGTGAAGATCAGATTCGTGCCCGAGCCGTCATAGATGGAATCCATGCCCTGGCGGCCAGACTGCTTATAGCGCTGGTAGGTGGCGACGCAGTACGGGGCCGAAAGCGGGCCGGCAAGCGCCGGGTACGGGGCGAACAGCGACAGCACCAGGTTGCGGATGCCGCAGATGATGTTCGTACGGTTGGGGTCGAATTCGATGAACTCGTCATCGCGCAGGGCTTGCATGCCAAGCTGCTGCACCGTGACGAAGTCGCCGTAAGCGATAACCCACGCGATCAGCGCGATAGGGAACGCCTGGATCCAAACGCCCGGTTCGGCCCATCCAATGAAGAACGGGCTCACCGACGTGATGAGTGCCCCGAAATCGGGGAAGCGGACCAGCTTGCCGGAGAAGTCGTACTGGAACTCGCCCGACACGCCACCGACGATGAACAAGATCAAAATAGCCCACAAAAACGAGTAATTGCCCAATATCTGCAGGATGCGATGCGTGTCCATGTGCTTGCGGATGCGCTGGCTGAACATCAGGCAGAACACCACGCACAGACCGGCGATGCAGCCGATGGTGGCGGTATCGACGGCGCCGCCCTCCTTCAGGCGAGCATAGACGGCATTCACGCCGGCGCCAAGCACAATGCCGGCCTTAACGCCTGGCGGCAACAGCGTGTTCAGCTTTTTCGATAACCCTGTGGCTCCTAATATCAAAAACATCAAGGCTAACTCTAATTGAACCGCCGTTAACGCTTGCAATCGCACGACCCCTGGGTCGAACCCTTCCAAGAACACGATGACGATGGCCATCGCCGGCGTGATCCAACCGCAGATGGAAGGCTCGCCGAGCAGCCAGTTGCACGTGTACATCATGGTCTCGAACACCACGAGCGCCCACGCGACCTCGGGGTCGAGCCCCAGCGTGGAAATGAGAACGGCCAACGCGCCATAGGACGTGCACGCGTTCATCAGGCCGGTCACGATCTCGGGCGGCGAGATCTTGAAGTGAACGAACGGAAGGCGGATACGCAAAATTCCGCACGGGATGTACGGCTGAATGCCGCCGTACGACCTTTTCATAAAAGCCATGGCAACCTCTTCACCTAGTACTTTTGACAGTACCTGCGCCTTTTGGCCCCTCCAAAGACCCTAAGGCGACTTCTTGCGGCCATTGCAGGCAACCCCTTGCCCGCGTTGCGGCATCGCAAGTTCACATAGATTGAAGTTTAACAGCATATCGACGCGCCTATTAAGAAGATACTCTTGTATTTGATTCGCAAATACTTGGCAAACTTTTCGGCGTTTTATCGCATGAACGAACGCCTTGCCTTTCAACGGAAATTCAGCAAAGACGAATATGGATTCACTGCCTTCGTAAATAAAAAAGCCGCCCGAAGGCAGCTTGAAATGTAAGTGGCGGGATGTACGAGACTTGAACTCGCGACCTCCGACGTGACAGGCCGGCGCTCTAACCAACTGAGCTAACACCCCGTTCAGCTGCGAGTGGATACATTACCGGAATTCAGCCCTTCGCGCAAGCATCTTTTTGAACTTTTTTCGCCATTCGCAGCTTGCCCACAAACCTTTCGCAGGCAGACGTCAGCGCAGAGCGAAAAAATTCGCAATGAAGCTTACTTCGCACGCTGATCGATGCGGGTCATCGACAGGATTCGCAGCGTCTCGCCCTCAGCGGGCGGCTCGATCGATTGGGTCCAGGCGTTTTCCAACAGCAACGCCAGCGGCGCCTCGGCAGCTTCGGCCGCCCCCGCTCCGTTAGCTGCATCATCGGCGTTCACCTGAGCCAGGCAAGCCGCCATCAGCTTGTCGGGGCGCAGGCTACCCGTCGGCTTCTGCTCGAGCGTCAAAGTGACCGACGACCCTTCCAGCACGGGCTCGCCCACCAAGAAGTCGGTGACGGTAAGCACTTTCTCCTTCTTCTTGCGAACGATACGCACCTCGGCGGGCACGGGAAGCGTCGCAGGCGCTGCCGAAAGCAGGATGCGATAAGTGCTTATGGGGAAGGCGGCGGATGCGGCAGGCGCTTTCGGCTCAATATAGCTGCAGCCGGTCACCATCAGGTCGGGAACGCTCGCCTGCTGAAGCGCCGTCAACGCCTCGTCAGGGTTCACGTAGCGCGTCAGGTTCAGGTCGACCATCTCTCGCGTGCCGCCAACGCCGACGGGCAGGGCCGCGCCGAAGGCGATCTTCATGTGCGGGCTGAACCCGTTCGACACGGCGAAGGGAAGCTGTGCGCGGCGCACGGCGCGTTCGAGCGCGCGGGCGATCTCCGGGTGCGAGAGCATGGCGAGCCTGCCCTGCTTGACGAAGGTGATGCGAAGCCTGAATTGCTGCTGATCATTCATGGCGGGCCTCCTTCGGCTCATTGGCTTCGTCCGCCGTCGCGTCGTCGTCCTCCGGGAAAACGCCGGCGGCGATGGCCTCGCATATCTGCTTATCGCTCACCGCGGTTCGGGGCACGGCGTCGGCGCCAGCTACAGAATCGCCATGAGCGTTCGAGCCGCCGGCGATGCGCGGGCTTGCAAGCTCGTTATCCATCCCCAAGCCCGGGCAGGCGCCGCAACCGGCGCATTTCTCGAAGGTGCAGTCGGGCGTCGTCTTGCCCGCATCGGCGCGGCGGCGCTCGCGAGCCAAAAAGCGGACCGACACGCCGGTCGAGATATGCGACCAGGGCATCACATATGAAGTGTCGTAGGAAGTCTGCGCAACGGCAGCGGTATCGATGCCGCATGCTTCGGCAGCGTCGCGCCAAGCCTGTTCGTTGAAGTGCTCGGACCAAGCGTCGAAGCGCGCGCCGCGACGCCACGCTTGCTCAACCCATGCCGCGGCCTCGCGACCGGCACGGCTCATCACGGCCTCCACGAACGACGTTGCCGGGTCATGCCAGTGCACGTCGATGGCACGGTACTTCACGCTGCGGCGAAGCAGCCCAACGCGTCGCAGGGCCTCCTCGGGGGAAATCTGCCCATCCCACTGAAACGGCGTCTGTGCCTTCGGCACGAACAGCGCGCAGGAAACCGACATGCGGATAGACCCCCGCTGCTCAGGCGGCACGGCCTTCTTCGCGCGGTCGTAGGCGCGCTGCACCAAGCTCGCGATGCCCTTAATGTCATCGTCGGTTTCGGTTGGAAGCCCGATCATGAAGTACAGCTTGCAACGCCTCCAGCCGGCTGCGAAGGCTGCGTCCACGGCTCCGAACAGGTCGTCTTCGGTCACCTGCTTGTTGATGACGTCGCGCAGGCGCTGCGTGCCGGCCTCGGGCGCGAACGTCAGGCCGCCCTTCTTTCGCCCGGCGATGAGCCCGGCCATGTCCACGCCGAAGCTGTCCAGGCGCTGCGAGGGCACGGAAATGCGCACACCTTCGTCCTTGTAGCGCTCGTTCAGGCGCGTGAGGATGTCGGCTATCTGCGAATGGTCCGTCGAGGAGAGCGACGTCAGGCTCACCTCGTCATATCCGGTTTCGGCCAAGCCGCACATGACGGCGTTCACCACGTTGTCGGCAGATCTCTCGCGGATGGGGCGGTACATCATGCCCGCCTGGCAGAAGCGGCAGCCGCGGGCGCAGCCGCGCAGCACCTCCACGTTCAAGCGATCCTGCACCACCTCAGTGAACGGAACGATGCACGGCTCCCAAGCGTTGCTCTGAGCGAAGTTCTCGAAGACGCGCTTGGTAATGACGGTCGGAAGGCCCTCGTGCAACGGCTCGATCCACGACCCGGCCTCCTGCGCCTCCTGCTCGCTGCACCAGCGGTACAGCCCCGGCACATAGCAGCCCTCAAGCTTGGAAAGCGCCAACAGCGTCTCAGCGCGCGTTGCGCCGGCCGCACGTTGCTCGCGGATGATCTCAAGCGCCTCGGGAAGCGATTCCTCGCCTTCACCGATGCTAAAGAAATCGAAGAAGGGCGCGTACGGCTCCGGATTGAATGCGCACGGGCCGCCGGCGAACACGAAAATGTCGCCTTCGCCGCGATCCGCGGCATGCAGGGGAATGCCCGCCAGGTCAAGCGCCTCGAGCACGTTCGTGGCCGCAAGCTCGTGCGGCAACGTGATTCCCAACGCGTCGAATTCCGCGACGGGGGCGCAGCTTTCGATGCTGAACAGAGGCAACTTCTCGGCGCGCATAAGGTCGGCGAAGTCGGCGGCGGGTAAAAACGCACGCTCGGCCACCATGCCATCGCGGGCGTTCACGGCATTCACCAGGATGCGCAGCGCCTGATTGGCCTGCCCAAGCTCGTAGGTGTCCGGGTACAGCATGCAGAAACGGAAATCGGCCTCGGGCTTGTACACGCAGCCGAATTCATGGTTCAGATAGCGCGCAGGCCGCTCAGCCTGCGCGAGCAAGGGCTCTAAGCGCGGCCACAGATCAGTCAATGGAATTCCCCCTGAACAGGTTATTTGCTATTTTTCGACGTCCTCGACGGAGATCAGCTCGGCCTCGCCGACGCTGCTGTCATTGGAAACGGACTTGACGAAGCGTTTGCGCAACGCATCAGCGGCACCGGAGAGCTTGCCCGAGAACGCATTGCGCACGGTCGTCGCAGCGGCGGCTCCGGCATCGCGCACGGTAGACGCAGCCGAGAAACCGGCGTTGCGCGCGCCCATGCCCGCAGCCTTCGCGGCAGCCTTCACCGCAGAATCGCGAGCATCCGCCGCAGCCTCAGCCGCCTTCTGAACGGTCGGGCCGCCCTCGTAATACTCGATGGCGGCACGGCCCATCGCCATGGTTCCGCCATAACCGACGATCAACTTCACCGGCAGGCCAATGCCCGGGATGGCGGAGGAAATTCGACGCGCGACGCCGCGGCACCCGAAGGCGCCCAGAATAAGCACGATGACTTCCTTGATGCGGTCCTTGTCAAGCGTCTCGCCGTAAGCAGCGGCAATCTGCATCAGCATCTTCACCTGATTGAGCGTCATGACCGGCATGTCGGCGCCGGGAATGAACACGAGAAGCCCCACGCCAACGTTCTGCACCGACGTCGCGCGCACGACCTCTAACGCGAGCGGATGGCGCACGAACGGGAAGACCCAGGCAAACGCCAAGCACTTGCTCTTGCAGGCTTCGGCAACCCATGCGCCCATGCGCGAGCCGAGGGTTTCCTTCGCCTCATCGATGAGCTCGATGGGCTCGAACACGCCCAAGTCGCCCTCGGTGGGAATCTCGGGGTCGCCCCAGCCTGCGGGCACGACGGGCGCCTTGCCCTCGCTCGCGGCGACGTGCTCGTAGACCTTCTGCGTCAGTTTCGGCGCGACGATATCGGCCTCGGGGATGGCATTCTTATGC
>CAVBPP010000098.1:0-5200 GCA_963597295.1 Paratractidigestivibacter sp.
CGTCGAGCCCCTGCGCCAGGCCGCCGAGCGTCTGCTTGGCGATGGCGTGGAACGTCGAAAGCGCGATGTCTTCCTTGCGCGCACCTTGGTTCAGCAGCGGCTGAATATCGGTTTTCGCGTACACGCCGCAGCGGCCGGAAATGCTATACACGGTCGTGCCCTGCGCAGCCAGCGAATCAAGCTGCTCAACAGGCGTTTTCAACAGCGTGGCAATCTCATCGATGAACGCGCCCGTGCCGCCGGCGCAGCTGCCGTTCATGCGCATATCGGCCACGTTGAGCTGCCCGGTTTCGGGGTCGGCCTCGAAGAAGATCATCTTCGCGTCCTGGCCGCCCAACTCTATGGCGCAGCGGGCCTGCGGGTAGTCTTCCTGCACGGCAATAGCATTCGCCACCACTTCCTGCGCATAGGGAATGCCCAGGTATTCCGCGATGGCCTTGCCACCCGAGCCGCTCATGGCGACGGAAAAGCGCAGGTCACCGAAGCGCTCGGCAATTTCAGTCAAAATCGGCCGCAAGCTTTCGGCCTGATGGGCATGATGACGGCGGTACGTGGAATACAGGGTTTCGCGCGTGGCGGCATCAAGCACCACGGCCTTCGTGGTGGTCGACCCGATATCTATGCCAAGCAGCGCTTCGCCCGAATTCACTGATGAAGTGGCCTTTTGTGCCGAATTGGCGTTCTGAGAAGCCAGGTCGCTCGGCACCGCCGAAGTGTTCTGCGCGGCCAGAGATCCCTGTCCGCCGCAAGCGCCCGCGCCCGTATTTCCCAAAGTCATATGTTCCGTCAAATTGCCCATATTGATGCTTTCATGTCTTGCATTCGCCGTTCGCCCAGATGGCACTTGCGCTTATGGTCCCGCGCAAAGCGAATAACGGTAGGTATTTTGATACTTTTCGCTCCGCAATTTCAATGGCCAATTTCACCGTTTCCGTTCCGTTATCTTTCCCTTTGCTTTTCGTCAACATTCCCCTTGCCTACGATCCTGCCGACGCCCCCTTGACTTGAAGCACGCTCCAAGGTGTTTCATAGTCCCCAAACAATCACACCTAGGGGAAGACGAGAGAGAAGCGCCACATGAAAATGCAATACCGCACGCTGCCGCACGGCGGCGAGAAAATCAGCGTCATCGGCATGGGCGGCGGAAGCCTGCACAACTCAAGCGCCGCCGACATCGAGCGCACCGTCGAGGAAGCCATCGACGCCGGCGTGAACCTATTCGATTTCATCCCCAGCAAGGCCACGCCGCTTGAGCCGATGGCCCGCGCCATCAGCCGACACCGCGCCGACGTGCATATGCAGGTGCACATAGGGGCGTGCTACGAGACGGGCAGCTACGGCTGGACCACCGACGCGAAGAAGGCAATCGCCGAATTCGAGCAGCGCCTGACCACGCTTGACACCGACTACGCAGACTTCGGCTTCATCCACTGCATCGATGAGGACAGCGACCTGGACCACGTGATGAACGGCGGCATCTGGGATTACGCGCAGCGCCGCCACGCCGACGGCACCATCCGCCACCTGGCGTTTTCGACCCACAGCACGCACATTGCGCGCCGGCTGCTTGCCACGGGCGCGTTCGACCTGGCCATGTTCAGCATCAACCCCATGTACGATTACACCGACGAATCACAATACGGCAAGGGCGACGTGGACGACCGCGCGCAGCTGTATCGCGAGTTCGAGCAGGCCGGCGTGGGCGTTTCGGTGATGAAGGCGTTTGCGGGCGGGCAGCTGCTCAGCGGTGCGGAAAGCCCCTTCGGCCAGGCGCTCAGCCGCAGCCAGTGCATTCAGTACGCGCTCGACCGCCCCGGCGTGCTTTCGGTGCTGCCGGGCATCCGCGGGCTCGACGACCTGCGCGACATTCTGGGCTACCTTGACGCCAGCGAAAGCGAGCGCGATTACTCCGTGCTCGGCAGCCTGACCCCGCGCACGGGCGAGCCGTCATGCGTGTACTGCAACCATTGCCAGCCCTGCCCTACCGGCATAGAGATAGGCCTGGTCAACCGCTATTACGACCTGGCGCGCTTGGGCGACGACCTGGCAGCCGACCATTATCGCAACCTGGAAATGCACGCAAGCGACTGCATCGGCTGCGGGCACTGCGACGACCGCTGCCCCTTCAGCGTGAACCAGTCAGCTCGCATGGGCGAAATTGCGGAGTGGTTTGGGGAATAGAAGCAGCTGCGAACCTACTTGCGTTGCAGCGCCGCAGCGGTGCTCGCGGCCCACGTACGTGGAACGAAGCGGCTGCCGAACACCACGAACTTCGCCAAAAAGCCCGGACAGCAGATGGGCTTGTTCGCCCCGAGAGCCTTCACGGCGGCGCGCGCCACTCGCGGGGCTTCCAAGGTCAGGCGCGCAAGCGCGATGTTGCCCGCATCGGCGTTGTCCCAGAACGGCGTGCGGACGGGGCCGGGGCACAGCGCGGTCACATGAACCCCGTACGACTTCAACTCCACGCGCAGTGCCTGGGAAAACGACTGCACGAACGCCTTCGAAGCGTAATAGGTTGCCATGTAGGGGCCGGGCACGAAGCCCGCGATGCTGGCAACATTCAAGATGCCGCCATGCCCGCGCGCCGCCATATCGGGGGCGAAAGCGTGGCAGAATTCCATGAGCGCGGCGTCGTTGGTCTGAACGAGGGCTCGTTGGCGGGCGATGTCGCTTTCCGCAAAAGGCGCGTCGTATCCAAAGCCGGCGTTGTTCACGAGCGTTTCCACCTGCACACCCGCCGCCTTAACTTCTGCAGCAAGGGCCTCCGCAGCGCCGGGCTCGGCGAAGTCTGCAGCGAATACCCGCACGTCAACGTTGAATTCGCTTGCAAGTTCATCCGCCAGCGCGGCGAGCTTCTTGCGATTGCGACCCACAAGCGCAAGCGGTTGCCCCTCGCGGGCGAACTCGCGGGACAAGCTGCGGCCGAGACCTCCGGTTGCGCCGGTGATCAGGGCGTATGCAGTCGAGGATGCCGAAGCGGAAGTCACGGAACCGAACGCGGCGCCCGCAACGGCATTCTCGCCGGCTGCCTCAATAGCGCTCGCAGCAGCGCCCTCGCCAGCCACGCCAGCGGCACTCGCAACAGCAGCCCGCTCCGCGGTCGCACCGGCGCCGGCAACCTGCACCGCAGCCGCGTCTTCTTCGCCAGCCACGCCCGCACCTGCAACGTTGTCGCTCAGCACCATGTTCGCCACCTTCGCCTTCAAGCCATCAAGCGTTTGTCGTGTTTTCGGCTCAAGCATACCAGCACATGCCCCGCGCCGGCCGTACCATAGGGGAAAACAACGCCACCCGAAAACGAACGGATTCACCATGCCCGAAAGCTCGCCCGAAATGCGCCCGATGCGCCTTGTTAACCGCGAAGTCAAAAACCCTGTTCAGCTGCGCGCCATCGTCGACGCATGCCAAACGGTGCGCATCGCGCTCGCCGACGAGGAAGGCCCCTTCATCGTCCCGATGAGCTTCGGCTACGACTGGGCCGACCCCGAGGGCGACGGAAATCCGCGCCTGGCCCTATGGGTACACAGCGCGAAGGAGGGCCGCAAGGCAGACGTTTTCGCCACCGAGCCGCGCGTTGCCATCGAGATGGATGTGCAGGAAGGCGTGATCACCGGCACATACGCATGCGCATATTCGTACGCCTATCGGTCGATCATGGGCATGGGCACCGTGCATAAGATTCAGGGCGCCGACATGAAGCGCTACGGACTCTCGCGCATCATGGCGCACCTGGCGCCCGACGCCGAGCCCGGCTTCACCGACCAGGCCCTGGCCCGCTGCGACATCTACTGCATCGACATCGAAAGCTTCACCGGCAAGCAGCGCGCTTAACTGCAATTACACCAGGCCAAAAGCCCCGTGCAGCCCGCCAGCACATCGCGATAGGTTTCGTCGAAGTTGCCGGTGTACCACGGGTCGGCAACATCGGCCGCGGCGGCACTCGCTTGCGCTACGGCCGCCGTATCATGCGCTGCCGGCCGTACGGCGCCGTTTTCGTCAACCAGCCCGCCACCAGGCGCAAAGGCTAACAACCGCACAAACTTCCCCTGCGGGTCGCCCCCGAAAATACGCTTCAGATGGCGTTCGTTTTCGCCATCCATATACACCAGCAAGTCCCACTCGTCATATTCGCCGCGCGCAACCTTGCGAGCGCGATGCGCCACCACCGGCACCCCCACTTCGCCAAGCTTGCGAACCGTGCCGCGATGCGGCGGATTGCCCAGCTCCTCTGTAGTGGTAGCCGCAGAATCAATCTCAAAATCAACCGCTTGACCAGCTTCGTTAACCAAATGCTGCATAACCGACTGTGCCATAGTCGACCGGCAAATGTTGCCATGGCAAATATACAGAATACGATTCATGGATAAGCCCCCAATTCAGTCAAGCGGCTTCAACTGCTGCGAATAATATAAAGCGCCAAACCAATCAAGCCACGGCAATCTCCCCAAATGAATTTGATAGAATGCCCTTCATGGAAAACAAGAATGGCAAAATAATCATCCCAGCGGGAGTCAACGTATGGCCCCACGAGCTTGACACCGCCAAGGCGCTCGCAGCGAACGGATTCGTTGTCGAGTTCGTCAAGCGCCATGAAGGGCAGTACGAGAAAACGCCTGACGCAATCATCACCGGCGAACGCTGGGAATTCAAAGCTCCAAACGGATCAAGTATGAAAGCCGTAGAGAAGAATCTGCGCAAAGGCTGCGACCAATCGACCAACATAGTATTCGACTCTGCAAGGGTGAAATCTATTCCCGATAAGGCCATAGAAAGAGAACTGCGCTCCTGCGCTGACGGAAAAATCAAGAAGTTAAAACACCTAATCTTTGTGAACAAACACCGTACAGTTATTGAAATCAAATAACATTCTGTTACCATGCAAGCTAGCAAGCGCCCGAACGGTGAGTCATCACCTCCCTCGGGCGCTTTTGCGTATGTCGCTTTTTATTGAGCTGCTTCTTCAAAAAAGTACTGCTGTGATGACACGTCGCAAAGCGCGGACCCCTTCACTCTATCCAGCCATTATTTTCGTCCCAATGCGCGCAATACCCTTCGAATTCGAGAACTTCACACATATGACCGCAATCGTCCACATAAAAACTCCCGTGGCTACTATGATAATAACCTTCCGGAAGATCGCCCGAAGATCGTGTCCTGAAAGTTGGTGTAGGCGCCGTTTCGGGGGCCCGTTGATTCGCGG
>CAVBPP010000099.1:0-4630 GCA_963597295.1 Paratractidigestivibacter sp.
GCACAGCACCCGTGCCGCAGGCATGGCCGGCGCGGCTAGGCGGCGAAGCGCGTCGCGCCTGCCCTGCGCCGACCGCCTAGCACGCCGAACGCCGCCGAGCACCGCCGACGATGCCCACGCGCCGAGCAACGCCGCGCATGCGAACGCGAACGCCACGCTCAGGCCGCCTGCGACCATTCCTTCCATGCCAACACCTCCTTCGCGTCCTCGCCCGCCAACCTCGGCAAGTCATCTACCCAATCGGGAACGGAAATCCAATACCCCATATCATCTGGGGTTTCACGTCGAAATAGCGTCCTTACCCCACACGTTCGCGTCTTGCCGTCGAAACTCAGCTCCGCCACCTCGCAGATGAAACGCCGCCCGTCTAGGGCTCGCGTCGTCTGCACCACGATGTCGAACGCGCTCGCGGCGTTCGCCTCTATCACGTCAACCGGCAGATCGACGCCATAGCGAACCATCGTCACCAAGCGGGAAAGCACGTCGGCCGGCGAATTCGCATGCAGCGTCGTAAGCGACCCGTCGTGGCCGGTCAGCATCGCCTGCAGCATGTCTATCGCCTCGGCCCCGCGACATTCGCCCACCACAATGCGGTCGGGGCGCATGCGCAGCGCGTTGATCACCAAGTCACGAATGGTCACCTCGCCGGCCCCCTCCGCATTGCGCGGGCGGGCCTCCAGGCGAACCACATGCGGATGTTCCAGAAAGCGCAGCTCGGCGGTGTCCTCGATGGTCACGATTCGCTCACCGGCCGGGATGCAGCACGACATCGCGTTTAGCAGCGTCGTTTTGCCCGAACCCGTGCCGCCGGACACCACCACGTTCTTCCGAGCGTGAACGGCCCAGGTCAGAAACGTGAGCATGCCCTCATCGAGCGACCCTAAGCCCACCATTTCCCGAAGCGTTATCACACGCTCGGAGAATTTGCGGATGGTCACCACGGGCCCATCGGGCGCAAGCGGCGGCATCACCACATGCACGCGATGGCCCTCGGGCAGACGCGCGTTCACCATCGGCGACGACTCGTCGACACGACGTCCAAGCGGCCCGAGCACACGATCGATCAGCGCGCGAAGCTCCTGCTGCCCGGCAAACGCCCGGTCCGACCGCACAAGCTTGCCGTGCTTCTCATAGAACACATCGGCCGGCCCATTCACCATCACCTCGGTGATCTCCGGATCGGCCAGCAACGCTTCAAGCGGCCCGAATCCCAGCACCTCGTCAAGCAGCTCACGCGTCAGGTCGCGCCGGCGCTGCTCGGGAACATCCTTCCAGGCGGCAAGTTGAAACGCCTGGCGGCAGGCCCCAACAAGCTCGCTGCGCGCTTGGCGCGGGCGGCTCGCCAACAACCGCGCGATGTCATCGGTCGTCACGAAGCGCCCGATGTCGCCGCGCAAGCATGCAAGCGTCGCGTTCGCGGGCGCTTCCGTGCAGGGCATGTCGCCGGCCTGCTGCGATTGAACCCTGTTCGCCAGCGACATATCAACCTCGCTTCCTGCGGCGCGGCTTCTTCGAACGGAACAGCAGCCCACCCGAAGACGATTCATCGTCAGCATGAAGCTTCTCAGCCTGTTCGGCCGGCAGCATATCGGCTAACACCGAAAGCAAGCTCTCGCAGAGCGCATTGCCGCAATCAAGCAGCTCAAGCGGTGCGTTCGCCGCAAGAAGATCCTCGATATCGGACCCGCCGTCGCGCAATTCGCGAACCTCAGCGCCCTTCAGCGCGCACGACACGTCCATGGAGGTGAGCGGGGCGCCCTTCCCGCAGCCGTTCAAGGCGAACACGAACGGGTTCACCGCGATGCCGCATCGTGCGCACAAATCGAGCGCACGACGCGTGGTTCGGATGGAGGTTTGGCGCTGATCGACCAGGAACAGCACCTTCGACGCCCGCTCAAGCAGCACGGCATGCTGCTCGGCCCAGGCGGCGCCCGTGTTGGCCACTATGATGTCGAAGCGCGTGCGCAGACCGTCTATCAGATCCGCGGCCTGATCAACCACCGCTTCCGCGGAATCGACGTGCACGGGCGCGGCCAGCAGCGCGGGGACGTTGCCCTCGCTCTTCAGCCCGGAAAGCTGCGCAGGGGCCTTCAGCACCTCGTCGATGCGCAGCGGACGCTCCACGCCCACAAGCTCGGCCATGTCGCCGAACTGCAAATCGAAATCAAGAAGCAAGGTGTTGAAGCCCGCCGCCTGCAGCAGATACGCCGCAAGCAACGCAACCGCGCTCTTGCCGCAGCCGCCGCTCGCGCTCACCACCGGGATCAGCAGCCCTTGACGGCTTTGGCCCTGCCCCTGCGCCGGCGTTGCCGCGAACGCGGAAGCCCCGCTTCGCGGCGATGCTTCAGGCGGACGCTGCATTTGACCTGATAACGTGCGCATCGCCGCCGCCGGCACAGCACCTGCCGCCATAGCGCCAGCGGCATAGCTGCCCGAAGACGCAAGGCCCATCGCTGCAGCGGGTGCGCTCGACCCAACAGGCGGCATCATCCCGGCGCCCGCAGAAGCGCTGGAAGGCACCGTCCCCGACGGCGATCCATACGCCAAGGGCATTCCGCCCGAAGCCGCTGCAGCCCCGGCGGACACACCTGCGCCCGCACCCGCCGCCGCAACCGCCCCGCCGACAGACGTATTCGCGAATCCTCCCGCGCCAAGCACAGAGCCCGCTCCGGACTCAACGCCCGCACCCCCGGAAAACCCACCGGCCGAACCACCCCCCGGCCCGCCGCCCACCGCATATCCCGCACCGCTGCTCGCCGCCACCTGCCCGCCGAAAGCCCCCTGCATCGCAAGCTGCTTGCAGCGCGAATAGCGCTCCACGAAAGCCTGCGGCGAAAGCGACGCGTCTATTCCCGCGGCGGAAGACCTGCTCAAAAGCGACCCCGACTCCTGCGCGGAAAGCATACAGATGCGCCTGGCCGACCGGTCGCGCTTCAGCGTCGCCGCCAGGTTGATGGGCGCGATAGGCCCGCAGGCCGCCACCCAAACCTCCTGCACGCCCGAGTCCTTCGCCAAGTACGCCCGTGCCTCATCAGCCGAGGTCAAAAGCGCAAGCCAACGCTGCGCCGCCAAATTCTCGCCGGAAAGCCCCAACAGCTCCGGGTGGGCGACGGCCTCCTCGTCAGCCACCAGCGCCACAATCGGCATCGACATATCCTGCTCCTTTCCCATAGGCCCCAAAGCCCGTCCCTATTTCGCGTTCTCGCCCGGCAGCACCAGGTAAAGCTCGGTTTTCTGCGAAGCCGCCACCAGCTCTTCTACCTGGTCGCTTTTCACGGCAAGCGTCACCCACGACACCTTCGATGAGCTTGAGCTTGACGAGGACGACTCCGATGCGCCGGCCGATGTCGCCAGCACCTGCACCGATCGCGCGATTGAGCGCGTCGACGAATCCCCCGTCGCGTACACATCAACCGAATCACCTGCGCAAACGGCACCGCCGACGGCCTGAACGTCCTTCGCCGGCACGCTGATGGCGCACATCCCCGCGGGCACGTCTATTTTCGAAGCGCCCGATGCGAAACGCCGATCGCTCAACACCTCGCCGGCAAGCACCAAATCCGACGCCTTCGTGCCCACAACCTCGGAAGCCGATCTGACTGCCCCCGCGGGAAGCAGGTCGGCCACCCATAGCTTCGTTTCAACCGCCGATGCGTCCACCGTCTCACCTGCGGCGATATCTCGTTTTGCGACGCAAACCTCCACTTGGTCGCCTCCGTATCGCGCAAGCGCGTCCGCCCGGGCTTGATCGACCTCGCCGCGCACGCCCTGCGTATACATCAGCACGCAGGCGGCGCACGCGACGCCGCAAACGATGCCGATGATCAATGTCTTGTTCCGTTTCACATGGCCTCCTTGCAACAACCGTGCAAACGAGTATGTGCCCACGTTCTGGCACCACGCTTGCCAATCGCCCCCAACGCGCAACGAAATAGCCAGCGAAAACCTAGCACCGCAAATTTCAAGGGAAACGCCTGATGAAACGCTGGTTCGAGCTTATCGAAAGCTCGCCTATGCCTCCCCAATGCTGAAAAACCAACGCCCCGAACCGCAAATTTCAAAGGCGAAAACGCCTCAACTCGCATGCGCTGTCACAACTGACAGAGTCCACAGCCAATCGCAGCACGAAGCATCAAAACCCCAAGCAGCCCGATCAACGGCCTCGCAAAGCCGCCTCGGCAACCCAGCTAAGGGGCAACCCCGGCAAACAATGCCGGGCATGATATGCAATTTTTGCGAAACGCGAATTCTTATGCGAAAATCTAGTTCGCTCATTTCGAGCCGAACGGCCGGTTGGCGCAGCGGGAGCGCAGGTGCCTTACAAGCACAAGGTCACAGGTTCAAATCCTGTACCGGCCACCATAAACAACGAAGCCAACGGATTTCCGTTGGCTTCTTTTTTCACTCGTCAAAGCAGTCGATCCTGCCTTGATTATTCAATTCGTCTGCAACCCCAAATGCCAATCCGGCGGAAAGCGTCGCTCAGTTTAGCAGCGTGCGAACGCCGGGCTCACCTCGCAATCCAATAGAGCCAGACGGTCAACTTGCATATCAACGGCCAGGTCAGTCAACGCGTCCGCAACCCACCAATGCTCACGCGGCTTACGCACGCATCAACAGCCAAGCCAGC
>CAVBPP010000100.1:0-5815 GCA_963597295.1 Paratractidigestivibacter sp.
GCGGCGCCGGCGCCGGCGACGGGACTAGTCACCTGGCCGGCGGCACCGGCGTCATGGCGCGGCGGCGCCCCAACTACTTCAGCAGCTTCTATTTTCGTGTCCCCCATTGTTTCCCCTTATGGCCCGCCTTCCCCCGAAAGCGGCATTCACTTGTTACGACGACTCAATGGTATCACAAGGCATCCGCTAGGATTTCTTCCCTTCGCCTATCTTGATGTCGATGGAAGCCGTGGGGCAAACGCGCAGGCATTCTCCGCAGCGCGTGCATTGGCCGAGCTGCTGGGCCGCGTCGGGCGCGTGGCGATCGATGTGCTCGGGGCAGGCGATGGTGCACGCCTCGCAGGCGGCGCTGCCCGTGCAACGCAGGCAGGTCTGCGTGTTCACCTGCGGGCGAAAACGTGTGGCGAACTGGCTGAATATGCCCAGCAGACCCGCAATGGGACATAGGTTCAGGCACCATTTGCGGTACAGCACCAGCTCGATGGCCAACGCCGCCGGGAACACCAGCACCGACGCGGTCATCTGCTTGTCGACGATCAGATGCCAAAGCGAGCCCACCGTGCCGAACGTGAGGCCGATAGGGCACACCAAGCAGAACAGCGGCAAGCCCGCGATAAGGGCCGCGACCAGCACGGCGAAGAAGACCCAGGTGCGACGGTCACGCGCAATGAAGCGCAGGCTCGCGCGCAGGTCGAAAGCGGTTGCCGCAGCGGCGCAGGAGGACGTGAGGGCGGAAAAGGTTGCGGGGTTGTTGCGGGCGGCAGAGGAGCCGGCGGCGGCGGACCCATCGGCGGTGGCGGGCGCTTCGGCAGATGCTCCGTCGGCGTTTTCCCCATCGGATTCGCCAACGGCGGCCGCTTCCCCAACCGCTTCCCCAACCGCTTCGCCGGGCTTCTCACCTGCGGAATAAGACATTAGGAGTGTCCCTTTGTCTGGTTTTGGCTCGCGGTTGAAGAACTTTCGGATGCTGTGGGCGGGGCATCCCCAGGCGCACCAGGCGCGGCCGAACACCAGCGCGAACAGCAGCAGCACGCCGGCCGAAATGGCCGCGACCGGGATGAACGATCGGCTGGCGATCATGGCCTCGATGCCGCCTAAGGGGCACAGCAAGCTGAAGCTTCCGATGCCGAACGACGAGGGCGTGCCGATGCCGCAGTCGAACGCGAGCGATGCGAGCACGGCCACGACCACAAGCGTTAGCGTCACGCGGCGGGCGCGCACCATCTTCGCGCCCTTCGCACGGGCGCCTTCCAGGGGTTTCTCAGGTTGCTTTGCCATTTAGGCTTCGCCCCCTTTCGCCAGCTGACGGGCGGTGCGCACGACGATGCCGCGCTCCTCGCCGCCCGAAAACGAAGTGTTCACGTTGGCCGGGCAGACCTGAACGCATCTGCCGCAGCCGTTGCATTTGGAATCGTCGACGACAGGCCGGCGCTCGGCGTCGTAGGAAAGCGCGCCGTATTCGCATGCGTCGACGCAGATGCCGCACGACCCGGGCGTGGAAAACGCCACGCAGCGGTCGGGCAGCACCACGGCGCCGCCGATGCGGCCAGCGGCGGGCGCCCAGGGGTCAACGGAGCCGATGGCCACGGTCGGACACACCTCGCGGCACTTCTCGCAGAAGGTGCAGCAGCCGTCATCGTAGCTGATGGCGGGCGTTTTCACCGCCAGTAAGCCCTCTTCTATGCCGAGTGGGTACAGCACGTCTTCCGGGCAGGCGCTGATGCAGCGCTCGCAGCTGATGCAAGCGGCCATGAACGCCGTTTCGTCCTGGGCTCCGGGCGGGCGCAGCACGTCGGCATGCGCCGAGAACGGCCGCGCGGCGAACCCGCATGCGGCGCCCACGGCAATGGCTGCGGCGCCGAAAACGAACGTACGGCGGGAATGGTTGGCAGGCATGCGCGGCGCGCTTGCGGGTTCGGAGGATTTGGCGGGCACTGCCGGCTCGGCAGGTTCCGAAGCCTTCGCGGGCGCTGCGGGCTTAGCAGGAATAACGGATTCAGCATCCACGGCTTCCCCAGCCTGCGCCTGCGCATTCCCCTCGGTCTTCCTCTCTTCCATGACGCGCCCCTACGCGGCCATGAGCGGCAACTCATCGGCGGCGTCGATAAGCGCGGCACGAGCCTGCTCGAGCGCGCCTTCGGCCACCAGCAGCATGCCGGTGTAGAACGTCGTCTTCGCCGAGGCCGCGGCTGCCTGGGAAAGCAGCCCGATCCAGTTCAGCAGATGATCGTCGATGAACCTCACCTGGCGCTTGGCGTTCTTGCGCGCGAGCATGTTGTCGCCTGCGGCCACAAGCGCCGACGCTTTGGCGTTCATGGATGCCAGGTATTCGAACTCGAAGGCGATATGGTCCTCGGGCTCGTGCAGGTCGGGGTTCACCTTGTAGCCGTCCTCCACGAACCAGCGCACCACCTGGTCGCGCGATTCGCCCATCACCGAATGCTCTTCGCCGGTAAACACCGACTCGTAGGGCACGGCCGACGCGGTATCGGCCGAATGGACGCCGGCGGCCAGGAAGATGCGCGCGTATTCGACCGCAAGCTGGCTGCGACGGTCGCCCGCCGAGAACTTGAAGTAGCGTCGCAGCAGGTTGTAGCCGCGGTCGAGCTTGGCGTTGCCGGTCGCTTCCGGCCACTGCCCCGCCGCCAACTCGGCGATGGCGTCGGCGGTCAACTCCTTGAAGAACACCTGCGACAGGAACGTGAACGTTTCGGCGTTCGCGTCGAAGAACTCAATGAGGTCCTGCTTGGTGTCTTGGATTTCGGTTTCCATGATTCCCCCTATTCATCTGGTCGAACGGTTCGTCTTTTCAGGCGATGCCCGCTTCGGGAAAGGCCGCCCGCGCCGGGACGGCAGGCTGACGGAGCCCCGCGACCTGGCTGCCGGCGCAGCTCATCGGCTGCCGCACGCGCCGTCTGCAGCCCGCCGGCTGTAGCACGCCACCAGAGCAGCGGCCCTTTCCGGAGCGGATCGGACACACCCGCAAAGGCATGCCCGATCAGCAAACTACCTAGTCAAGCGGCTGCAGGAAGAAATCGAGCACGGGCGTGCCGATCATCCACATTCCCACACGCATGGCCAGCGCGCACACGGCCGACAGCACGACCGCACCCGCGCCCGCCGAAACCGCGCAGCCAGGCTTGCACTTGATGGCCACGCCGCACAGCACGCTGAGCACGCCGGTGACGAAGGTCGCCGCGATCCACGCCACGGTGCCGGCGAGCGCGGAATCCAGCCAACCGGCCGCGTAGATGAAGAACGCCGCCGAGCACACGATGCCCAGCACGCCGAACACTGCGGTCAGCACGCCAGCGAAGGAAACCTCGGCATCGTCCGCGCCGGCCTTCGCCTTCAGCAGCGCGGACAGGCCGGCACCTGCGGCGGCGGGGGTGGCCCAGTACGCCAGCGGCAGCGCGATGGTCATCCATGCCTGACGGGCCTCCATCATGTAGGAGTAGCCGCACATGAACGGGAAGATGATCGCGATGACCATGGTGACCACGCCGACCGCGCGCTGGCCACTCTCGCCGGTTTTGCGCACGAGCATGATCAGATAGATGAGCGCCAACACGATCAAAATGCCGATCAGCGCCGCCTCGACGAAGATGCCCGAGGTGGGATGGTTCAGCGCCTCGAATATGCGGTCGACGTGCTTCAGGTGCGTCACCGAAGCCACGCCGCCGACGGCCAGAAGCACGATCGACACGATGGTCTCAACCTTCGAGGGCATAGCCCCGCGCTTGGCGAGCGCCTGGATCATCGACGACGCGAACAGCCATGCGCCCACGCCGGAGATGACGGTGAACAGGACCAAGGACCATTGAGCTTGCATTTAATCCACGCTCCCTTCGGTCGTCATGGTGTTGCCGGTGGCCTTATGCAGGTCGCCGCCGGCCCACTTGCCCCACTTCGGGGACAGGATATAGGCGGTAAGCGGGGCGTTGCCCACGTCCGGCAGGTGATGGATGGCCTCGTCGGGGTACTTCGCCAGCTCCTTGGAAACGTCGGATGAGGGGTCATCCAAGTCGCCGTAGAAACGAGCCGTGCCGCAGCAGTTCTTCACGCAGGCGGGTTTCTCGCCGGCAGCCGTCAGGTGCGAGCACATGGTGCACTTCTCCACGACTTGCTGGCTCTTGTTCCAGCTGCGCACGCCGTAGGGGCAGGCGATCATGCAGTAGCGGCAGCCGATGCACTTCGACTTGTCCACGAGCACCTTGCCGTCGTCGCCGCGGTAGCTCGCGCCCGTCGGGCACACCTTCACGCACGGGGCGCCCTCGCACTGCTGGCACTGCACCGGCAGCCAGTAGGTTTTCACATCGGGAAACGTGCCGGCGGGCTCGACTTGCAGCACCTTGTTCCAGCGCTCGCCCATCGCCACGTCGTTTTCCATCTTGCACGCCACTTCGCAGCTGTAGCAGCCGATGCAGCGGTCAAGGTTCACAACCAAGCAATTACGCGCCATAAACGGCATTACCTCCTCCAGTGTTCTCGGAAACCTCGGGCAGCCATGCGTTGAACTGCTCGGGCTCGGTCCAGATTCCCTCAGGCGCGCCGTCGGCCTTGGTGATGTTGATCTGGATGCCGCGCAGCACGTAGGTGCCGTACACGTCGTTGAACGGGCACTCGTCGTTGTTCTGCGTCAGCACGTTGATGTTCATCGCCTGCCAGGCGCGGTTGGGGTTGTCGGTGTCCATCAGCTCGGGGAACCAGTAACGTTCCTGGTAGATGACCTTCGGCGCCACCGACTTGGTGATGCGGCAGCGGCCCTGGGTCTTGCCGCGCTTGGAGGAAAGCCACAGCCAGTCGCCGTCTTTCACGCCGATCTCCTTCGCGGTGACCGGGTTGATCCACGTTTCGGGGTACGGGTACATCTCACGCGTGTAGGGGGTGTTGCGCAGCGTGCCATGGTGGAAGTACGGCAGGCGCCCCTGCGTGAGCGTGTACGGGTAGTTCGCGTCGTAGCCCGGGTCGCCCTCGACGGGGCTTTCGTAAGGCTCGATGTAGTACGGCAGCGGGTTGTAGTTGTTCGACTTGGGGAACACGTCGGTCGCCGGGCTCATCGTGCCCGTTCCGTCGACCGAGCCGGTGTTGCCCAGGTTGATCAGCCCGTCGAAGTACGGCTCGCAGCGCTTCGACGTGGTGCCGAAGCCGGCGGGCTTGCTCGGGTCGTCGTCATCGGGCAGCAGGTGCGAGTTGTACGACTTGTTCGCGTACTCCTCGATGCTCTGATACTCCGAGGGCGCCTGGGCCTCGAAAGCCTTCCAGTCCCAATCCTCGCGGTTGTAGTAGAAGCTGCCGACGAAGTAACCGACGTAGTCCTTGTACTCGTCGTAGGTCTTCCAATACGTGCCGTAGAACTTGCCGGCCACGTTGGGGTCGAACGAGTCGATGCAGCGCTTGTGGCCGCGCTTGGCCAACGCCGCGGCCAACCAGGACCAATGCATGCATTCGTCCACCGCTTCGTACAGCTGCGTGCAGGGGCGGCGAATGGCGTAGGTGTTCAAGCGATCCTGCGCGTAGGCCGTCTCAAGCCATTCGGCCGTGGGAAGCACGTAGTCGGCCAGGCACACGGACGTGGTGGTCCAGTGCATGTAGCAATGGACGTTCAGCTCGTTTTTCAGCATGGCGTTGTACAGGCGCGTCGCATTGCCGATCATGACGAGCTTGTTGCCCGAGCGCTCGATCCAAATGCGCGGGCGGTACGGCTCGCCGGTCTCGATGGCCTTGAGCACCGTGGGGATGTGGCTTGCGAGCCAGTGCCCCAGGCCCTTGTGCTCGGTGTAGCCCAAGCGCGCGTTGGCCTCGGACTCGGGCA
>CAVBPP010000101.1:0-4106 GCA_963597295.1 Paratractidigestivibacter sp.
CGCCTACGAGGCCGCCACCGTCGATTTGGACGACGCGAACTGCATCGACCCCTTCCACCTGGAGGCGCACGGCGAGACCACCGTCAACTACAACCGCGACGTTGAGATTTTCCCCGTGCTGAAGGCCATGATGGAGCGCATTCTGGGCGAGAGCCCGTACCAGTCGCCCACCGACATGGGCGTGAACATGGCCGGCTTCGGCATCGTGGACGACGAGGCGTGCCGCGACGCCGCCAAGATGGAGATCGTGCGCCGCTACTTCACCGCCGCCGACGACGTGCGCCGCACCGGTGCGCATCAGGAATACGTGGAGAAGCTGGAACTGCTGATGAACCAGGCGAGCGTCGACGCGAGCTATTCGCCTGCGCGCTCGGCCGCGCTGCTAAAGGAGGAGGCCACCGGCGCGCCCGCCGGCGCGATGGTTCTGCCCGACGGGCGCGTGGTCACCGGCAAAACGTCGGACTTGCTGGGCGCCGCATCGTCGCTGCTGATGAACGCGCTCAAGGGCGTCGCCGGCGTGGACGAGGACCTGTTCGTGCTGTCCGACGAGGTCATCGAGCCTATCTGTAACCTGAAGACGGGCACGCTGCATTCGCAGAACCCGCGCCTGCACTCCGACGAAACGCTGCTGGCGCTGTCGGTGTCGAGCGCGACCGACCCGGTTGCCAAGCAGCTGGTGGACGCAGCCGATCAGCTACGCGGCTGCGACGCCTTCTTCAGCGTGATCTTAGGCCCCGCCGACGAGACGCTCTACCGCACGCTCGGCATCAACGTCTGCTGCGAGCCAAAATACGAGCAGCGCAGGTACTTCCACCGATAAGACGCACGGCAGCGTGCCGCGTATAACGAATGAAACGGCCGAGGGCCCCGCAGCTGAAAGTTGCGGGGCCCTCGGTTTCTTGTTGATGCGACATCAAACTTCACTACGAATAGGCAATCGCCTCATGAGCAAGGGCGTCTACGTATTCGCAAACTTCCCTTTCGTTCGCAAATAATTCCACCTCAAATGGAAACGAACTATCAAGGTAGGACGAACCCATCGTCGCTTCCTCGAAATATGGCAAAACCTTTTCGAGATGATCAGACGACGAAACGGAGTCAACAGACATGGCTGTCCCCTATCAAACCCTATGGCCGAACGTTCGCCTATTTCCCGAACCGTCCAGTCACCTTCCCGGCTAGGCGCGCGATGAACGCGGCCTCGGGAACCTTCAGCTTCACGGCCGGCACGAACGTGACCGCGAGCGCCACCACGCCGCCGAGCAGCACGTAGATGAGCGCTTGCACGATAGATCCGTTGAGCGGGGCCACCCAGGTTTGCAGCAGCATCAGCACGCCGCCGCCGGCAAGGGCGCCCATCGCGCCGAACAGAAACGCCGCGATGATGGCCTTCACGATGGAGCGCAGGCCGAATGCGCCCAGGTGATGGCGCAAGTACAGGAACAGGCACAGGTCGGACACCAGGTAGAAGAACGTCTCGGCGATGGCGATGGACTCGATGGGCATGTTGGCCGCATTGTTCGCCGCGAACATGGTCAGCCCCACCTGCACGGCCGATGCGAGCACGTTCACCGCAGCGAAGGTGCCCATGCGGCGCAGGCTCGAGAACGTCTTCTGCAAATAGGTGTTCACGCCGTACAGCGGCAGCGCGACGGCCCAGGTGGACAAGTACGCCGCGATGGACGTCACGTGTTCCATGGTGAAGGCTCCCGCGTGGTACAGCGTGACCAACGGCAGGCTGAACACGGCCAGGTACATGGCGAACGGGATCATGAAGAACAGGATCTGGTTCGTGCCGCCGACGATGCCGCGCTTGACGCCCTCCATATTGCCTTCGGCCTTCATATCGGAAAGCTCGGTGAACATGGCAGTTGTGATGGGCACCGCCAGGAACGAATACGGCAGCGTGAACCACAGGCGAGAATACGCCAGGATGGAGGGGCCGTTGTCGGCGAAGTTGTACGACGCGGCATTCTGCACCGACACCACCACGAACGAGCACAGCATGACGACGATGGCCGGCACGCCGATGCCGAGCGTTTCACGCAGGGCAGGGTCGCGCAGGTTCACGCGCGGGCGTATGCGGATGCCGTTGCGACGCAGCGCCGGCAGCTGGATGGCCATCTGCACGATGACGCCGGCGGGGTTGCCGATGGCGATGATGTAGAGCGCAAGTTCAGGGTTCGAGGGCGCCACCAAGGAATACGCCAAAAACGTCGCGATGACTATGACATTGTTCGCCACGGGCGCAATGGACGACCACAGATAGTCGCGGCTGGCGTTGAGCAGGCCCGACACGATAGCCGAGCACCCGTAGAACACCACCTGTATGGCGAAGAACTGGAAGAAGAACACCGACGTGGACATCTGCGACTGGTCGGAATAGAACGACTGCGTGTAGATGATGGCCGACGGGAACAGCATGCACAGCACCGACACCGCGCCGAGCAGGATAACCACCAGCGTGAGCAGGTTCGACGCGTATTCGTTGCCCGCCTTCTGCCCGAGCTTCTTCTTCACCGAAACGTACACCGGCAGAAACGCCGTGACGATCATGCCGCCGCACACCAGCTCGTACAGCTGGTTGGGAAGGTTGTTCGCCACCTGATAGGAGCTCGAAAGCAGCGTGGAGCCGAGCGCGAAGGCCATGGCCCAGGTGCGCGCGAAGCCGGTGATGCGCGAAACGATGGTGCAGATGCTGATGAGCGCGGCCGATGCCCCGACGCTCGCCGATGTATTGGCCGACTTATCGGACATGAAGAATAAGCTTTCTCGCGATGCAGGTATAATGGCCAATCATAGCAAACCCGGAAAGAGGCCCCGCATGCACATCCTCATCGTGCGCAACAACTCCAACTCTCAGGCGATAGAGGCGTCGCTGCTGTTGGCGACGTACCTGAACACGCAGGGAATCAGCTACACCATCGCCGATTCGAGCGAACTTGCCGGGGCCGATCCGACGGCCGAGCTGGTCGACGTGGTCGAGGGCGGCGTCGATTTGGGCATCGCGCTCGGCGGCGACGGCACGCTGCTGCGCACTGCGCGCCAGATCGGCTATCGTGGGGTCCCCATCCTGGGCATCAACTACGGCACGCTGGGCTTTTTGACCAACGTCGCGGAAAACGGCGTGCTTGAGCCGTTGGCGTCCGCTCTTTCCGGGGAATGCCAGGAAGACCCGCGCACCAACCTGGAGATAATCACCGTCTGCGAGGGCGAGGCGGATCCGTTCGCGGACGACGGGGCCTTGGGCGCCGCCGCGGGCGCGGACGCCGCGGGTTCCGACGGCAAACGCCCTTGCAAGCGCTATTTCGCCATGAACGAGGTTGCCGTCACGCGCGGCGCGAATGGCCGCATCATCGAATTCGACCTGGGAGTTTCCGGGTCGGTGCTGGCCGACATGCGCGGCGACGGCCTGGTGGTCGCAAGCGCCACCGGCTCTACCGCTTACGCGCTTTCCGCCGGCGGCCCGCTGGTGGCGCCGGGTTTCACCGGACTTGTGGCCGTGCCCATCGCGCCGCATACGCTGCACTCGCGCGCCATCGTGACCGGGCCTTCCGATGTGGTGGAGATGAACCTGGACCGCAACACCGAGGGCCGCAACCCAACCCTGTTCGTCGACGGCGAGCCAGTCGAGCTGGAAACCCCGCTCAAGCGCCTTTACGTCCGCCGAGGAGAAACCCCGACGATGCTGCTACACTACAAGGACGAAGGCTTCTACCCCCGCGCAGCGAAGGTGTTCTTCTAGAAAGTTGCCCAGCTAGACGCGCAATCGAAACAGCTGCAATGCTCAACAAGCTGCGAGGCGATGCCGCAGCTATGCTGGGGTGAGCTTCGCCAACGAGCAATGAGCCAACTACCGAACCCCGCACGCCGCCAGCAGCTCCGCTCGCGCCTCGTCGTCGGGCGCGATGGCCTTGATGCTTCCCCATACGGGGCCGAAGCGCTCCTTCGCCAGGTCGAGCAGCGTTTCGCGCACCACCACCAACGCATTGGGGAATTCCCGCGTGGGGCCTTGGTCGAGCAGGTCCATCGCTGCGGTCAGGCCGCAGTTGCGCATGAGCTCCAGGCGGCCAAGCTCATCGATCACCAGCAAGCCGCCCACGGGC
>CAVBPP010000102.1:0-16193 GCA_963597295.1 Paratractidigestivibacter sp.
CCGGCATATAGGTCGGCAACCAGCATGCCGTCGAGCCCCTCGGGGCCCTCTTCGCCGACCGTGCCGCCTAACGCCTCGATTGCGCAGTTGACCAGCTTCTCGGCTTGCGCGGTGTTCACCTGGAAAAACGATGGCGCGCTCGCTATATAGCGGGCGGCTCCCAATTGCTCCTCCCAGTGCCCCTTGCCGTCGAGCACCTCAAGCCCCTTGATCTTGCGAGCTTTGCCCGGGTCGGCAATAACGCGCACGACCGACGTCGTGCGCAAGCAGCTTTTCAGCATCTTGGCCGCAGCCGCCCGCGGAAAGCCCGAGGGCTTCGTCCACAGAGCAATCTCGGTTTCGCGCGTACGTACGCTCGTGCGCACGCCGACGCGGAAAATTCCCAGGTCCTCGGAACCTTGCAGATAGCGCAGGGCCCCGCGCAGGGCCTTGGGCGCCTTCGCTATGGAATCGTGCGCGAGCGGGCAAGACGCGGCCTGCACCACATCGGGATTGCCCTCCTCATGAAAGCCCAGGTTAAACGCACCGGCCGCATTCCACTGCGCGCCGAGCTCCACCTTGTTGCGGTAACCCCACTGGCGCTTGGAAGGCAAGCAGGGCTTCACCAGCTCCGACGCGGCTTCGCCGAAACCGCCCGTGCGCGAAAGCGCTGCGACCACGTTGTCTCGTTTGGCGGCCAATTGCGCATCATAGGATATATGTTGCCAAGGGGCGCTGCCGGCCGCCGCGGGCTCGGCCCACTTCGGTTGCACGCGGCACTCCCCCGCCTCCTCCAGCTTCTCAATTCGCCCGCGGGCAAAGCTTGCCTTTTCCTCGAACAGCTCGACCTGCACCGCATCGCCCGGGGCCGCGCCCTCAACGAAGACGGTCTTGCCGCTGCTCAGATGCCCGACAGCCTCGGCGCCGTAGCCCATGCGCTCGATGGTGATGGTTTCAGTCATGCGTTGCTCCGTTTCCTAAATCTTCAGCCGATTCTGCTGGCGATAAGCGTATAATCGTCGGGCATGCCCTAGTAGCTCAGCTGGATAGAGCGTCTGCCTCCGGAGCAGAAGGCCACAGGTTCGAATCCTGCCTAGGGCACCAGCTGCTCTGCGAAGCCCGGGTTTTACCTGGGCTTTTTCCTTTCTTCGTCTTACTTACTCTCGGCGTTGGCCTCGCTCGAGTCGCCGCCGTCCAGGAAGATCTTACGCGTGACGAAGTTCCATACCATGACGATGGCGGTGGCGACGATCTTCGTGATGAGGTAATGAACCGACAGCAGCTCGACGCCGGCCCACATGCAGCCGTTGTTGATGAGCAGGCCGATGACCGAAAGCACGACGAAAATGACGAACTCGCGCGTGCGACTCATGCCCTCTTTATGCGTGAACACGTAGCGCATCGAGGCCACATAGTTGAAAATGACGGAAACCGTGAACGAAACGGTGGCGCTGATCAGATAATTAACGCCGAAAACCTCGGTCAAAACGATGAGCAGGCCGTAATCGATGACGAAAGCGATGACGCCGACGACGCCGAATTTCATGAACTGCGCGATAAGCTTTTTCACAAGCTGCCCTTCCTTTGAAATATAATTGCACGCCGACAACACGCCGCGCGCAAAATGTAACCTGCATATTATCGTACGCCACAACCGACGCGCCAAGAGTTCACCGCATTCGCGCATATCCTGCGAATCCACCGATAGGAGTATGGAAACGCCGGCTTCGATGAAGTACGATATTTGGATGTATGCGAAAACAAAGCACACGCCATAACATGAAAAGGAGCAACCGATGACTCAGCAAAACGAAGAGGTCCTGCAAGGCAAGGGCGTCGCCGTCATTGTTCCCTGCTATAACGAAGCGGTCACCATCGGCAAGGTCGTCGACGACTTCAAGCGCGTCCTGCCGCTGGCCGAGATATATGTGTACGACAACAACTCCGCCGACGACACGGCCGCCATCGCCCGCGAGCATGGTGCCATCGTGCGCTCCGAGCGACGCCAGGGCAAAGGCAACGTTGTGCGCCAGATGATGCGCGACATCGACGCCGACTTCTATTTGATGGTCGACGGCGACGACACCTACCCGGCCGAGAATGCGCCGGCGATTCTGACTCCGCTTGCCAACGACGAGGCCGACATGGTCGTGGGAGACCGCCTTTCGAACGGCAGCTACGGCTCGGAAAACGACCGCGCCTTCCATGGCTTCGGCAACAACCTGGTGCGATTCCTGATCAAGCTCATCTACGGCTACGAGTTCACAGACGTCATGACCGGATACCGCGCTTACAACCGCGTGTTCGCCAAGACCATGCCCGTCACCTCCCCCGGCTTCGAAATCGAAACCGAGCTTTCCATCCACGCCGTCGACAAGCGCTGGCGCATCGCGCAGGTGCCCATCGACTACCGCGACCGCCCCGAGGGCTCCGAATCGAAGCTGAACACGTTCTCGGACGGCATGAAGGTGCTGCTGATGATTCTGTCGCTGTTCAAGGACTACAAGCCGCTCGCGCTGTTTTCCTGGGTGGCCCTCATCTTCGTGGTGCTCGGCCTCATCTGCGGCGTCCCGGTCATCGCACAGTTCGCCTCGACGGGCCTGGTCCCCAAACTGCCGAGCGCGCTTTTGGCCGTCGGCCTTGTATTCGTCGGCCTTTTGGCCCTGGCCTGCGGTCTAATTCTGGACACGGTGGTGAAAGGATCTCGCAAGCAGTACGAGCTGACCGTCACGGAAGCCTACGAGCGCTACGGGAAGCGCGGCTAGGGCAAGGCGCCCCAACCGCTATCCCACTTATGCCGGAGAAGGGTTCGCAACCACGCATCTCCCACTTTCCCTTCTAAGTGAAAGCACCGATATCCAAGAATCGGCTCCGGCAATCCAAACCTTAACTCCCTACAGGTGCGGAAATGCACATTTCTGACAAGGGATATTCGGCCTTATGTAAGAATTTTGGCCGACAGCAAGAAAAGGTCTTGCGCAGGCGCGAGTTATTTGGCATACTAAGCGGGCTGCTTTCGCAAGGAAGCGCAAAGGTCCCCATAGTCTAGAGGTTAGGACGCGGCCCTTTCAAGGCTGAGACACGAGTTCGATTCTCGTTGGGGGCACCATGAATGTTGAACCCGCAAACTTCGGTTTGCGGGTTTTCTTTTGCACTCGGATGCGGCCGATGCGCGCCGGAAATCGCTTCAGATATAATCCCAATACCCCAACCAGATTCTTCAACATGCCAGGGAGCTAAGATGTCCGACAATCAAGCCGAACTCGATACGGCCAACGCCAAGCAGAGCAAGGCCGACGCCAAAAAAGAAGCGAAAGCTAAAAAAGCGGCCGACAAAGCAGCGAAGAAGGCAGCAAAGGCCGCCCTACCGAAGATGCCGCGCTTCTGCATCGCGCTCACGATTCTTTTCGCGCTGAACTTCATCTGCACCATCGCGAATCTTGCGTTCACCTCGCGCGACCTCATCCAGTACGACTCCTCGAACCTGATCGACTGGCTGAATATCGTGTTGGAGATGGTCACGCTGTGGATGATCTGGTGCCGCTTCAAAATCGCCCGGCCCGTGGTCATGTGCTACAGCGCCTTCAACATCATCGCCGACATCTGGCGAACCTTCTTCACCAGCGAGGCCACCTCGTATGCTGCGTACGCGGGTAAGAGCGCAACCAATGCCGTATCGGTCGTGCTCACGCTCATCGTTTTCTGTGCCTTCAACCTTGTCCTGTTCCTCTATTTTTGGCGCTCGAAGAAGCTCAAGGCTTACCTGACGCAGGACTTCGGCATCACGCAGGAAACGGCCATCGGCCAGCATAAGGACATCAAGGTCAACCGCAGATCGTGGCCCTTCTGGCGCAACATCATCATCTACTACTGCTTCTTCTCGCTGGCAGGCCACTGGATGGAATCGGCCTTCTGCATGCTCATCAGGGCCGGCATCGCGCCCGGCGAGGTAAACCTGAACAACACGATGCTCTGGCGCGACTGGTTCTATCCCTTCCCCATGGAGGGTTTCGCCGTCGTGCTGATAGCCCTGTTCCTGTACCCGCTGTTCGTCAAGCTGCGCAACTCTTTCAAGGTCCCCGCCATCGGCTATGCGATCAGTTTCCTTATCAACGCGCTCGTGTGCGTTGCCATCGAATACACCATGGGCTGCATCGTCAACGCCGACCATCACCTGTGGGATTACTCGAACATGTTCTTGAACCTGAACGGCCAGGTCTGCCTGCAAAACGGCGCGCTGTTCGGCCTGGCAGCGTCCATCATCTGCTGGATCGTCTACCCGCTGCTCGAGCGTCTACTCGCACGCGTTCCGCGAAACGTGATGAACCTCGTTTTCGTCATCACCGTCGCCGCATATGCCATCCCGCAGGCTCTGTATCTGACCGATCCGCCGGAGCCTTATCGCGTCGAGCTTGAACAGGCGCTAGCCGACGATTCGCTACCCAGCGACATGAGGGAGCAATATCAAAGCGAGCTGGACAAGCTGAACCAGCTTGAGAGCCAGGGCGTCGAGCTTGCGGGCGCCCGCGAGACCAAAAATTAGACGGTGGCCAATGAAGGTTAAACTCCCGAAGATAAAGAATCCGCAGCCCTACATGCCCTTCGGGCATAAGGACCTGCCCAAGCTGCCCGCAGGCGCGCGCATGTGCCAGGCTTTCTACATTTGCCTGGTCGCAGCCTGCTTTGCCATGGCGGCGTATCTGAACCCGAACATCTTCAGCTACGACCTATCGCTAATCGTGGGTATCTACGTGAGCGGCGCCTCGTGCATGTGCGGCTGGCTGATACAGGTCAGATCGCATCGCGCCCGCCCCGTCTGCGCAAGCGCCATCGTCATCATGAACGTGCTTCTCGCCTGGGATTTCTTCGGAAACGGCTCCATCTACACGCTCGGACGCATCATCACGCAGCCGGTTGCCTTCACCGCATTCGGCATCGAAGCGGTATGGGGCGCGCTTTGCGTTCTTTACCTGGTGTTCTCGAAAGAAGCGAAGGCGGCGCTCTCCTGCGACTACGACTACGCGGACACGCCGGGCGGGCACACTTGGGAACTTCCACTGGGAAAGCGCCTGCGCACATGGGAATTCTGGCGCGATTTGCTCATCTACTTCTTCGCCTTTTCGTTTCTGGGCCATTGGGCCGAGATAGCCTTCTGCTGGCTTATTCGCTTCGGCCTGGTCATGGGCGACTACGACCCCTCGAATTCGATGCTGTGGAACCAGTGGCTGTTCCCGTTTTCCGCCGAGGGCATAGCCCTTGTCATGATCGTGCTGGTGCTGCACCCGTTCAGCCGCTGGATTCTGAAGAAGTGCGGCGGGCGCGTGCCCTTAGCCGTCGTGGTCAGCTTCTTCGCGAACGCCCTCGTGTGCACCGCCATCGACTTCACCACCGGCATCACGTCCAACCAGGACTATCACCTGTGGGACTACCGCAACATGCCCTTCAACTTCATGGGCCAGGTGTGCCTGCAAAACTCCATGGTGTACTCGCTCGCGGCCACCCTTATCGTTTGGGTCGTGTACCCGCTGATGGACAAGGGCCTGCGAAAGCTCCCGAAGGTGCTGGTGGACGCCGCATTCTGGTTCCTTGCCGGCGTGTACGGCTTCTGCGCGCTGCTGCATTTCGTCTACTACACCACCGGCGGCGTCGTCATGGGCCAATAGCCCAGCGGGGCGCTGGAATGCAGCAAGCCGCAACGACGCCGCAAGCCCCGACAACCCTGAAAAGTTTTTGACAATACCGCTACAGGCTACGAATCACGCGTTCGCTTGGTCTATAATTTCGTGGTTATATTCGACCAAAACAGCGGCTTTCCCCCGCGAAACGATATGAAACGATGCGGATGACTGACAGCAAATTACTCACGATTGCCGTACCCGCCTACAATTCGGGTTCCTTCATGCATAAGTGCCTCGACACGCTCGTGCACTCGGGCACCGACGTGGAGGTGCTGGTCATCAACGACGGCTCACCCGACGACACCCTCGCCGTTGCAAAGCGATACGAGGAAAAATACCCCGACGTCATAGTTGCCGTCGACCAGGAAAATCGCAACTGGGGCGGCGCCATCAACCACGCGATAGAGCTTGCCCGTGGCAAATATTTCTACATCGTCGACTCCGATGACTGGCTCGACGTCGATGCTTTCAGCGGCGTCATGGCCAAGCTTCGCATGCTCGAAAGCGAGGGCACGCCCGTCGACCTCTTCGTCGTGAACTACGTGTACAACCGCGTCGCACTCGGCGACAGGCACACTATCCAATACCGTTCGCTCATCCCCGCCGACAAGGTGGTCGTATGGGATGACCTGTCTGTGCCGAAGATCGATCAGTACCTGATGATCCACAGCATGATCTACCGAACCGACGTCATCCGCCAAAGCGGTCTTACGCTTCCCGAAGGCGAATCGTACATGGACAGCCTGGTCATGCTGAAGCCGCTGCGCTATGTGAAGACGCTCTTCTACCACGATTGCGACCTGTACTGGTACACCATCGGCCGCGAAGGGCAATCCATCGACGGCGGGCAGGTGGCCAAGCACGTCGATGAACAGATCCATGCGACCCAGGTGGCCATCGACGGCTTCGACTACCAGAAGCTGCAGGACATCAGCCCGCGACTGGCAAGCTGCAGCCTGCGCTACCTCTCCGCGATGATGACCGTTTCATCCATCACGCTCTACCGCATCGGCACGCCGGAAGCCTATCAGCTCAACGACGAGCTATGGGAATACCTGAAGAAATCGGACAGCACGCTCTACCTGCGACTTCATGCTTCATTCGCCGGTCTGGTGTACAAGCGCACCGACTTCGGCCGCAAGCTGGCGCTGCTCGGCTACGACGTTGCTGCACGAATCTTCAAATTCGCGTAGAATGACAGACATGACGCAGCCGCATAAACATATCATCGACGACGACGAGGAGAGCAAGGCCGAACAAGCCTTCCTCGAGCCGAACCTGCTCGACGAGATTGCGCCCGAAACGGCGATGGAGCGACCCCACATGAAGGGACGCCTGCTCAACGCGTTTCTGTGCATCTTTGCCTTCGGCATGCTCATCGGGTATCTGTTCTTCGCCGGCGAGGGCGAGGATTTGGCACACGCGCTTTCGTGCATGCAGTGGTCGTGGCTGCTGCTGGCTCTCGTGATGGTTGTTGGCTACTGGTTCCTGGAATCGGTTTGCATGCAGATCTTCTCGCATGACATGTTCCCGAAATTCAAGTTCAAGAACACGTTCATCTGCACCATCATCGGCCAATACTTCAACTGCATCACCCCACTTTCAAGTGGCGGTCAGCCCTTCCAGGCCTACTACTACAACCGCTTCGGCATGCCGCTTTCCAAGAGCCTGCCGATGCTGCTGTGCCGTTTCGTCACGTATCAGATCACGACGAGCGCTTTCTGCGCCATCGTACTCATCTTGCGCCTCAGCTACTTCGTAGACGACAATCCGGCGCTCACCACTTTGGTCATCATCGGTTTCGTGGGAGGCTTGGGCCTGCTCACGGCCTTGCTCGCCATCGCTTTCTGGCGCACCGGCATCCTGAAGCTGGTCTCTTGGGTGTTCAAGCTGCTCGGCAAGATGCGCATCGTGAAAGACCCCGACGAGAAGATAGCCAACGTCACCAAAACGGTCGACGATTGCTATAAGGAAATGCACTACCTGTTCAAGCGCCCGAAGCTGTTCGCGAAGAGCATCGGGGTCACGTTTGTCCAGCTGCTCGAGTACTTCGCCATCAGCTACGTCATCATGCGCGGCCTCGGCTGCGACGGCGACTTCCTCACCGTCATATCCTGCCAGGCCTTCGTGTACATGATTTCGTCGTTCGTGCCCACGCCCGGAGCCATGGGTGCCGCCGAAACCAGCTATGCGCTGTTCTTCGGCACTATCTACCCCGGCGCGTCATTCGTGGCGCTTTCGACGTTCATCTGGCGTTTCCTGACGTTCTACTTCCCCATCGTCACGGGCATGCTGGTGACGCTGGCCGTTAACCGCAAGTCGGCGGTGCATGCGGCCGAACGCGAAAAGCTCGAAAGCTAAGCGCATCAAGAAACGAACAGCGCCGCGTATGCGCGCCGGCGCACCGGAAAGGAATTTCATCCCATGTCGAATTTCGACGAACTCGGACTGTCCGAGCAGACGCTTGCGGCCGTGAAGCAACTCGGCTACGCTGAGCCGACGCCTGTGCAGGCGCAGGCCATCCCCTACGTGCTGGAAGGCCGCGATCTGATCGCCGCCGCGAAAACCGGCACCGGCAAAACCGCTGCATTCTCGCTGCCCACCATGGACCGCTTGGGTCACGCGAAGGGCAACAAAGGGCCGCTCATGCTGGTGGTCACGCCCACGCGCGAGCTGGCACAGCAGATCGGCGAGGTATGCGGCGCCATCGCCGACAACACGCATCACCGCATCCTGACCGTGGTCGGCGGGCTTTCATACGATCCGCAGATCCGCGCGCTCAAGCGCGGCGTTGACGTGCTCATCGCAACGCCCGGACGCCTGGTTGACCTGATGGAGCAAGGCGCCGCACATCTTGGCAACGTGGAGGTGCTGGTGCTCGACGAGGCCGACCGCATGCTCGACATGGGCTTTTGGCCGCAGATGAAGAAGATTGTCGGCGCCACTCCCGCATCGCGCCAGACGCTGCTGTTCTCGGCCACCATCGACAGCTCCATCACCAAAAGCGTCGGCAAGCTGCTGCGCAACCCAGCAACCGTGGAGATTGCACACAAGGGCGAGACGGCCGACACCGTCGAGCAGTACATCATCCATGTGCAGCAGTCGGTGAAGCCGGCTCTGCTGAAGGGCCTCATCGCCGAGCGCGGGCACAAGCGCGTCATCGTGTTCACACGCACGCGCAGCCGCGCGGACGCCACCTGCCGTCGTCTGAAGAAGGTTGGCTACACGGTAGAGGCCATCCATTCCAGCCGCAGCCAGAACCAGCGCCGACGCGCGCTCGATAACTTCGCCAACGGTACGACGGACATCTTGGTCGCCACCGACGTGCTCGCCCGCGGCATCGACGTCGAGGGCGTCGAATACGTGGTGAACTACGACCTGCCGACGCAGGCCGAGGACTACATCCACCGCATCGGGCGCACCGGCCGCGCCGGCCACGACGGCTTCGCCGTGTCGTTCGCAAGCCCGGAAACAGCCGATGCGCTGCGCGACATCCAGAAGCTGTTGAAGCGCGACATCCCCGAGCTTCAACTTGAGAATTTCGACATGGACGAAGCGGAAGCAGACGCCGCAGCCAAGGCGCAGCGCGCAGAGGCCCGTCGCGACCCCGAGATTCAGCAGGCGAAGAAGGAGGTTGCCAAGCGCCGCCGCAAGAAGGAGAAGGCGCGTCAAGCCGTATCCGAGGATGCTGCGCAGGGCAATGCTGGCGGCAAGGGCAAAGGCGGCAAGGGTTCGCAACCTGCCAAGAAGCGTGCAGGCGCCCAGGGCAAGCAGCAAGCCGCTCCCAAGCGCAACGGGGGCAGGAAGCCCGCAGGGGCCGGTAAGGGCACGCAAAGCAAGCCACGCGGCAAGGCGAAGGCCCCCCAGACGTCCGGTGCCGATTTCCGCCCCGGACGTGCCCACAGGGCCGCCGTCGCCAATCGACAGGGACGCAGGCGATAGCAAGGGTTCGCTCGGAATCCGTATCCGATAGTGCATCGAAATCCGTATGGCCGCCGATGAAACGCCAGCGGCCTGTTTTTTCCGTAAGCCTTACGGGGATCCGGAGATGCTATTGCCCAGCGAAACCCCACCATATCGGTGCGTTGAGCACCCAATGCAGCCCGTTCGGCGAAACCGCGCGAAGCTGCAGCCCCATTCCATTAAAGTAATTTCATCTATAAGGAGGGAGCGCTATGCGAATCGTTGTCGCAAGCCAAGGTCTTGATGTGGCACCGTGGCTGCTGCATTGCGAGAGCTTTACCAGCTATCGCGTCGAGCAGGGCGTCATCGTTGACTGTCAGAACATGCCGAATCTGACGCTTCCCTCCGCCCAGCTGGCCACGCTGCTCACCGACTTGGGGGCCACCGTGGTTTTGGCAGGTCAGATAGAAAGCACCGCACGTCAAGCGCTCACCGCAGCCGGCATAGAGGTGCAGGACGGGGCCACCGGGACCGCCAGCGGAGCCGCACGAACTTACCTTGCGAACACGCTAGCCGGCGCCGAAGAGGAGCTTGAGGCGGTATAGGATACAGCCAACCCGCTCTTGCAAGCGAAGCTACGGTCTCCAAGCCGCAAACAGTCCGAAACGTACGGCGATCATACGCACCGTCGCCCCCCACTTTGCCCACAACGACAAACGCAATCCCAGAACGCAAAGAGACCCCCTGCATGCAGGGGGTCTCTCAATGAAAGCAAATCTGTCGCGGTAAGACTACAGAGCCTTCTTGGCGATCTCGACCAAGGAAGCAAAAGCCTCGGCGTCGTTGATGGCCATGTCGGAGAGCACCTTACGGTCAAGCTCCACGCCGGCCTTCTTCAGACCGTTCATGAAGGTGGAGTAGCTCATGCCGTTCAGGCGGGCGCCGGCGTTGATGCGGGTAATCCACAGACGACGGATCTCGCGCTTCTTGTTGCGGCGGTCACGGTAAGCGTACTGCAGCGAATGGGCGACCTGTTCCTTAGCAGCGGTGTAGGAGCGGGACTTCGCGCCGTAGTAACCCTTTGCACGGGAAAGAACGGTGCGGCGCTTCTTCTTGGCGTTAACTGCGCGTTTGATACGAGCCATTTATAATCACTGATCCTTTACAAACTATTTGAGGCCGAGGTTGCGGGCGACGACCTTCTTGTCAGCGGCGGCCAGCTCGGTCTCGTGGCGGAAGTTACGCTTGCGCTTCTGGCTCTTCTTCGTCAGAATGTGGCTCTTGTAGCCCTTGGCGCGCATGATCTTACCGGAACCGGTGACGCGGAAGCGCTTAGCGGTACCGCGGTGGGTCTTCATCTTAGGCATTGCCTTCGTCCTTTCCTTCTTTGTTCTTCTCGTTTGCTTTCTTTTTCTTCGCCGCCATGTTTGCGGGCAATGGGGCGATGAGCATGTGCATGTTGCGGCCTTCCATCTTGGGCTGGCTCTCGATGACCGCGATGTCCTTCAGATCATCGGCCAAACGCTCCAGAATGGTCAGGCCCTGTTCCGGGTGAGCCATCTCGCGGCCGCGGAACATGATGGTGATCTTGACCTTGTTGCCGGCGGAGAGGAAGCGAAGCACGTGCTTCTTCTTCGTCGTGTAGTCCCCCACGTCGATTTTCGGGCGGAACTTCATTTCCTTGGTCTCGACCTTGCTTTGGTTCTTGCGAGCCTGCTTAGCCTTGATGGCCTGGTCGTACTTGAACTTCCCGTAGTCCATGATGCGGCACACCGGCGGGTCGGCCATCGGGGCGATCTCGACGAGGTCGAGGCCCTGATCGTCGGCGATGTGGAGCGCCTGGGCAACCGGGTAGATACCCATTTGGGTGCCGTCGAACCCGATCAAGCGGCATTCGCGCACCGTGATCTGGTCGTTGAGCCGAGGCTCCTGAGCAGCTATCGCACTCACCTTCCTTCCTTTGCATGCGATTGCGCATGGCATTAAAAAACCCACAGCTTCAGGTGTGGGCGCAAAGTTTGCGAACGAATCCGCGGTATTGATGCGACCCATCAGCAGCTTGAAGCGCCGAACTAGGTGGGAGGCAACGAGCCTCCGCTTGTGAACAGCTTGTTTATTATAGCGTGGGACGCCGCAAGCGCAAGAACGAATTTCCTTGTGCTTGCGGCGTCCACGATTTCGCCATGAATGGGGCTTCGCAGCGCAGCGTTTTGCGGCTGCGCGGGCCGATCCCGCGTCGGACCTGCGCCTACGCGTTAACGTAGATGTAGATGACGCGAATGGTGTCGGCCAGGTTGCCGCTCTGGTTTGCCGCCGAGTAGTCGTACAGCAGCACGCTCGACCAGCTGTGGGCGGTGCCGTTCACATCAGCCGTGCCCGAGAAGTTGCAGCTCTCCTTCGTGCGCGTGGTGCCGTCCGAGGCGTAGGTCGTGTACTGCGTCTTGTCTGCGGGCAGAACCGCATCGCCGTCCTTCGCGTTCACGCCGCCCTCGCGCAGTGTCTTCTCGACGATGTGCTGATTGGTGACCGCATCGGAGAAGCTGATGGAGCCGTAGCCGAGCGACGACGTCGCGGCGGAATAGCCGGCCTGGATGATCTTGCCCTCCTCGTCGAGGCCCAAATACACCGTCGGGGTGCCCGAGCGCGAATCGGCAGGCTCGGCCTCAAGCTTGACGGTGACGTTCTTCTTCACCGAATTGCCCTCTTCGTTCACGTCCTTGCTGGAGGTGACCTTGGCACCGTGCGCGAGCGCCGTCACCGCGGCGTCCTGCGTTTGGCCGAGGATGTTCACCAGGTTGGGCACCTCGGTCTTCTTCTCAACGGTGGCCGAGGACGAATCGCTGACCGAAGATCCGTCGGAGAGGCTGCCGACGTCATGCGTGGACTGCTGCGCCTGCGTTTGCTGCACGACGCTCTTCTGGCTTTCCTTGTACAGCTGGAAAGAGAAATAGCCCAGCGCGACGATGAGAACCACCAAAAGCACCGCCACCACGATGAGGATGCGGCGAACACGGCGCGACTTCTTCAAATGAGGGGCCAGCTCGGGTTTGGCCTGCTTGCCGTGCTTACCGCGGGCCGGAGCCTGGGTTTGTGCGGGAAGCTCGTCGCCGAAGAAGGGCTCGTCGCGAGGCTCTAGGCTGTCGAGCGCGTCACCGTAGTCATCGGCGGTATCGGGGTCGTACGACACACCGGCGGCATGGGCGCCGCGGGACGCCTCGATGGGCGCGAATGCGGTGGTAAGGCCGATGCTCTCGTCGCCCTCCGCCGTGTTTGCTCCGGGGACGTCGCCCGCGCTCACGGGCGCGAACGCCTCGGTCAAGCCCAGGTTTGCGTCCCTGTTGTCTTCCTTACGCTGACCTTTGTCGATTTTGAAGCTGTGTTTGGCCATTGCGGAACCTTTCTAACGCGTGCTAGAGAACGAATCTAACGACGTAATAAATGCAAGATGCGATAACGACGATCGCAAGCCCGATGAGCACATTACGCTGCATGGACGACATCGGGGTGCGCTCAAGGTCTTCGAGCGTCTGATCGTAGGTGTCGCGCGGGGCGACGGACGCATGCGCCTTGGCAGCGGCCTTCTCGCCAGGAGCTTCCTGCGGCTCGGCGGCGGCGCTCGCCTGCTGCTGCGGCTCGGAATCGCTTACCTGCGTTGAGGCGGCCTCGGGCGAGGCTTCGGCTTCGAGCTTCGGCTCAGGCTCATACTGCGAAGCCTGTGCCTGCGAAGGCGCCGGATTGGGTTTTGACGTTGACTCCGCGACCGGCTTGGCGTAGGCGCCCGCCTCGATGACGATGTCGTCGTCCTCGGCGGCGTTCACCGATATATGGGAAAATTTCCTGCCCTCGGGCATGCGCACCTCCACGTGCTCAAACTGCTGCGATGCAAATCAAACCTACTTGCGACCTGCATATTTGCAATAAGTTACCACATCAGCGGTTTATCCGGAAACAATTATAGATTATGCCCGCAACACCTCGCGCGCCTGCCGCGATAAAACCACGGACGCCGCGGCTTATAGCCGGCGCGTTGTGCGACAATGAAACGGTTCGAAGCACCTCGCGACGGCAACCAAGCCGTCGCGCTTACATCTTCAGTTGAAAGGAACCACCGCATGAAACTTTCACCTGGGCAAACGCTCCATGGATTCACCGTTTTGACCGCCGAGGAGCTCCCCGAGATCGACGGCTGCGCCTACACGCTCGCACATGATGCCAGCAAAGCGAAACTGCTGTACCTGGCAAACGACGACGATAACAAGGCCTTCTCCATCGCTTTCAAAACGCCGCCCGCCGACGACACGGGAGTGTTCCACATCCTTGAGCATTCCGTACTGTGCGGGTCGGAGAAATTCCCTGTCAAAGAGCCGTTCGTGAACCTGCTGAAGACGAGCATGCAGACGTTTTTGAATGCCATGACGTTCGGCGACAAGACGATGTATCCGGTGGCCTCCACCAACGACCAGGACCTGATCAACCTGACGGACGTGTACATGGACGCGGTGTTGCATCCCGATATTTATCGCATTCGTCAGATTTTCGAGCAGGAAGGCTGGCATATCGAACTTGACGAGGGCGAAGGCGTTGACGGTGCGAACGGAACCGACACGGTGAGCGCAGGCGAGCCAAAGCCGTTCTTCAACGGCGTCGTGTACAACGAGATGAAGGGCGCGCTTTCCGACGCGACAAGCGTTCTGTACGACGAACTGCAGAAAACGCTGTTCCCCGACACGCCTTACGCTTTCGAATCGGGCGGCACTCCCGAGGCCATCCCGACGCTCACCTATGAGCACTATCTGGAAGAGCACGCGCGCCACTATCGGCTCGACAACAGCTATCTCACGCTCTACGGCAACTTGGACCTAGATCGCATGCTGGCGTTTTTGGATGAGAAGTATTTGACGCCGGCCGCAACCGAACAGGCGCAACGGGACGAACGGCGCGAAGCCGAAGGCGAGGAAGCGCTTGCCCCGCGCACGATTCCGCTGCAGACGCCCGTGGAGGCGCGCGGCGTGAAGCGTGAAATGGTGACCGCGCCTGAGAATTCCTGCATGGCCGCGGGTTATGTGGTCGGCGACGTGTCCCAGCGCACGCGCATCTTCGCGACCGACATTCTGCTCGATGCCATCATGGGAAGCAACGAGGCGCCCTTGAAGCGCGCGCTGTTGGATGCGGGCATCGCCGGCGACGCGCAGTCGTACCTGGCCGATTCCGTGCAGCAGCCCTTCGCCGTCATTCAACTGCGCGATCTGCGCGAAGGCGCGGCTGACCGCTTCGGCAAGATCCTCGAAGACGAATTCGCGCGATTGGCGGCAGGCGGGCTCGATCACGCGCTGGTCGAAGCTTCCCTTTCGCGTGCGGAATTCGTCATGCGCGAGCGCGACTACGGCGTGGCCGACGGCGTGGCGCTTGCGATGTCGTCGCTTTGCGGCTGGCTTTACGATGATGCGCTGGCGACGACCTATTTGAAGTACGAGAACGACTTCGCTTACTTGCGCGAAGCGCTTGGGCAAGGGTATTTCGAGCAGCTGATTCGCGATGTGTTCCTTGATAATGCGCACCGAGCCGATGTCGAGATCGTGCCGTGCGAGGCTATCGAAGGACAGCCCGACGAGTTCGAGCGGGCTCGCGAGGCCTGCAGCGGATTCGGCGCCGAGGACTACGAGCGTATCCGTGAGAACGTGGCGAAACTGCGCGAACGTCAGGAGGCGCCGGATTCGCCCGAGGCTCTCGCAACCCTTCCCCAACTGCATGTTTGCGACATTTCCGACGCGCCCGAGAGGCCGGCGCCAAGCGTTACCGACATTGCGGGCGTACCGTGCATCCGCCACAGCGCGAGCACGCGCGGCCTTGCCTACGCCTACCGCTACTTCGATCTGAGCTGCGTCTCCTTCGAAGAGCTGCCGTACGTGAGCGTGCTGGCCATGGCGCTTGGCAAGCTGGGGACGGCCGAGCACGACGCCGCGGAAATTGACACTCTGACGAACGGGAAGCTCGGCAACCTGAGCTTCTTCGTCGAGGTGCATGAGGACGAGCACGATGCCGACCGCGTAATGCCGAAGCTGGTCTGCGGCGCATCCGCACTCGGCGAGAACGCCAACTGGCTCGGCTCGCTGCCGAGCGAGATTCTGTCGTCGACCGATTTCTCCGACATGGAGAAGATCCGCGACGTGCTCGAGCAGCGCCGAATCGGGGCCGAGCAGTCGTTCGCAAACGCCGGGCACTCCGCCGCAATGGCTCGCGCGACCTCGTATTACCTGCCGGCAGGGGTCGTTCGCCAGCAGGTTGGCGGCGTCGATTTCTATCGCTTCGTGAAGCAGCTGCTCGCCGAATTCGATGCGCGCAAGGACGCCCTGAGCGAGAAGCTGGCCGAGTTGGCGGGCCGCATCTTCAGGTCCGAGAACCTGACGTTTTCGTTTGCGGGTTCGGATGAAGCGCTTGGCATATTCTTGGAAGCAGCTGGCTTGAACGACGTCGCCGCCGCCGGCCGCAGCGCCAACTCCCCCGCAAACCGTCTGCAAATTCCCACGCCAACCGCCAAAAACGAGGCATTCATCGTGCCGAGCGACGTATGCTACGCATCGCTTGCAGCCGACCGTCGCGCCTTCGGCAGCGGCGCATATTCCGGCGCTTGGC
>CAVBPP010000103.1:0-4073 GCA_963597295.1 Paratractidigestivibacter sp.
GACCATGGTGAAGCGCCGCCGGATTTCCTCTTCGTCGTAATCGAGGTAGGACTTGCCGTCGTGCGTCGTGCCCATGCGCGGTGTTCGGCCAGAAACGTGAAGCATCGCTTCGGCGAGCGACGTTTTGCCCGCGCCATCTTGGCCGACGAGCACGATATTGCGAACATGTTCTGTTGCAGGAGCTGCCATGAAGACCACCACTTTCGATGCCGGGGTGGTCGCGCATCGCCACGCAGCCAAAGCGCGACCGAACCTCACCTTGTTAGAAAGGCGCCGGCGGTCGCTTAGGCGGATGAGTCCGCGGAATGCGTTGCGTGGAAGCAGGTGCGAAGCACCGCTTCGCCGGCGCATCTACACGCTGGTTCCATTGTAGCCTAATGGCGTCTACTAGCTGGGAAAACGACTGTGGTGGCCACTCCAGGGGGCGTGGAAGTTCGCAAGCTGGGGATACGTGTGGGAGGTAGGTGGCTGGCGCGGAATGTCAGCGTGGCGAGTCGTGGGTTGGTCGCACGCCAGATGCGATTTTCGTTTTCGTTCGCCGTCATTGGGCGGGATCGTACGACAAGGCGGACCGTCGCGTCGACTCGGCGCTGAGGCTCGTTTACAACGCTTGCAGCGCGGCGACCACGGCGTCTATCTGATCGTCGGGGGTGCTGGCGCCGGCGGTGACGCCGACGGTTTCGCAGTCGGTGAACCAGGCGGGGTCAAGCTCGCTCGCGGATTCGATATGGAAGGTGCGGGCGCATTGGTCTTTGCAGATCTCTGCAAGGTGCGTGGTGTTCGCGGAATTGCGTCCGCCGATGACGACGATGGCGTCCACGGTGCCGGCAAGCGCTGCGGCAGCTTCCTGACGTTGCTTGGTGGCGAAGCAAACGGTGTCTTTGACCTGGGGATCCACACCCTGTCCGCGAATGGCATCCGTCACGTCGTTCAGCGCCTCGCGGGTCTGCGTGGTCTGCACCACGACGCCCACTTTGTCAGGCAGGCCGGCTGGCACGTCGGCGCCGCTCTCGGCGACGTGGACTTCGGCTCCGGCTTCGGTGGCGTATGCGACCAGGCCCTCAACCTCGGGGTGGCCCTCCTCGCCTACGACAACGACGGTGCCACAGGTTTCAGCAAGCTTCGCTGCAGCCTTCTGAGCTCGGAAAACATGCGGGCACGTTGCGTCGATGACGGGAAGCCCCTGCGCCTCGACATTGCGGCGGACGGCGGGGGTGACGCCATGGCTGCGGATGATGATGGAGCCATGCGTGGCCTGTTCGGGCTGCTCAACGGCCACGACGCCACGATCAGAAAGATCTGAAACAACCTGCGGGTTATGAATGAGCGGGCCTAACGTGAAGGCGCTGCCGTCGCCCTCGCTGGCCTCAAGGGCCAACTTGAGCGCGCGCTGCACGCCGTAACATGCCCCGGCGTTCTCGGATTTGATCACCTTCATAGCTGGCCCCTTTCGGTGTTTGGGCTGATTGGCTGCGATGACGAGCTAGTCTGCGACGGGTTCCGCGAAGGATTCGGGCTTTTGATTGGAGGTAGAATCTGCGGCTTCGGGATCTGCTTCGGTAGCGGGCGCGGCTGCTACAGTGGCGGTCGCAGCTTTGGCCGTGCGCGAACCGTCGGCGGTGTTAACGTCTGCTCCTGCGACATCTTTCTTCGCCTTGCCCTTCTTCGGCGGGCGTGTGAGCGCAATGGCCTCCTCCACGGAATGTTCGGGAATCGGGTGTTCGGCGAACACGTCGCTGAAGTCGCGGCCGTTCGGGAAGAGCGCCACCATGTCAACCTGATCAGCGGGAATGCGCTGCGACAATGCGAAAACCTTGCGCATGGCATACCACGTGCAAGCCTCTAGGCGGTCGTCTTTTGGTAGGAAATCGAAGTCGGAGAGCACGATGGGCTTGCCGTATTCGATGGTGATCTTGGGAAAGCGCATGCGCTCGCCTTTGCGCTTGACGTTTTCGGCATCACGTACGGTCATGGGCAAGATCGGCACCTTCCCCATCTTGGCGATGAACGCGGCTCCCGAATGCAGCTCGGGCGTCTTGCTGCCCTTGCCGCGTCGCGTGCCCTCGGGCAGAATACCGACGAGCTGGTTGCCTTTCAGCATGTGAGCTGCGCGTTTGATTGCTGCACGGTCGGCCGTGTCGCGCTTGATGGGGAAAGCCCCCACGCGCGTGAGAATCTGGCCGAGCAGGCCGCCGGCGTTCGAGAACAGGCTGTCGCGGCCCATCAGGCGCACGAACTGGCTCGGGCGCGCGGCGATGTACATGAAGGCCACGTCCAGAAACGACGTGTGGTTCGCGATGACCACCGCGCCGCAGCTGTCCTTGAAGGCGCGCAGGTTCTCGCGGCCGTCCACGCGGTAGCGGAACAACACCTTGAAAACGCCGCCGACCAGCCCATATGCGAAGTTGGCAAACCAATGCGGAATCTGCTTCTCGTCGGAATTGCCGCCGAGCGCGCGGTCCCACATCTCCTCTTGAGAAAGGATTATGCTCATGCCTTCAGGCCCCTTTCGGCCGCAAGCTGGCAAATTCGGTCGATGATCTGCTCGATCCTACGCGTAGTCGAGTCGATCTGCACGGCATCGCGAGCCGGCTTGAGCGGGCTCGCGTCACGCGAGGAATCTATCTGGTCGCGGCGCTCGATGTCAGCCAATACGGTTTCGTAATCAGTCGAGCCCACGTTACGGCGTTTGTTCTGAGAAACGCGACGGCGCGCGCGTTCAGCCGCCGATGCGGTCAGGAACACCTTCAGTTCCGCGTCCGGGAAAACAGCGGTGCCAATGTCGCGGCCTTCCACGACGTAGTTTCCCGCCTTCCCGATGCGTTGCTGCTGGGCGACAAGTGCTTCTCGAACTGCGGGAACGCTGGCAACGGGGCTGACCGCGCGATCGATTTCCGCCGTGCGGATGTCGTCAGTGATGTCGGTGCCGTCGATGGAAACGCGCCTGGGCAGCGGGTCGCCGCCGACGTGCTCGAACGAAATTTGGTGCGTGCGGGCGATTTCGCCAAGGGCTTCGGCGTCGTCAAGGGAAACGCCATCATGCTTCGCTTGCCAGGCTATGGACCGATACATTGCTCCCGTGTCCAGGCAGGAGAAGCCCATGCGGCGTGCGACGGCCTTTGAGACGGTGGACTTGCCGGCGCCGGACGGACCGTCGATGGCGATGATCATTGCGCGAGCCTTTCGATATCGGAGAGGAAGCCGGGGTAGCTTACCGCCACGGCCTCGAAGTTCTTGATGCGGACGGGCTTCTTGCCGGTGAGGCCGACAAGCGACCAGGTCATGGCCAGGCGATGGTCGCCCAGCGAGTCGAATTCCAGGTCGTCGGGGACCTCAAGGTCGGGCTGGCCCTCGATGTAAAGATCGTCGCCTTCGGCCCATGCGTCCACGCCAAGTTTGGAAAGCCCGTCGATGACGGCAGCCAGGCGATCGGTTTCCTTCACACGCAGCTCGCCCACCTCGCGGAACACGGTGACGCCGTGTGCGTGCGCGGCGACGAGCGCCAGCACCGGGATCTCGTCGACGATCGATGCAATCTTCTCTGCCGGAACCTCGCATCCGTGCAGCTCAGACGTATAGCAGGCCTGAATCATGCCGTAGGGTTCCTTACCTGCGGCGCCCTCGCCGACGATGGAAATGTCGGCGCCCATGCGCTCGAGCGTGCGGGTGAATCCGATGCGCGCGGGGTTCAGGCTCACGTGCTCAACTTGGATGGTGCTGCCGGGCCTGATCACGGCCGCGCACACCAGAAACGCCGCAGAGGACGGGTCGCCGGGCACAAGCACTTCGCAGGCCTTCGGCTGCTGCGGGCCGGTGACGGCCGCCACGCGCTCGCCCGCCATGGTTTCCACGCCGTATTCGGGCAGCATCAGCTCGGTGTGGTTTCGGCTGATGGCCGGCTCGTTCAGCGTCGTGGTGCCCTCGGCGAAGATGCCGGCGAGAATGACAGCGGTCTTCAGCTGGGCGGACGCCATCGGCGCGTCGTAAGTGATCGGGTGCAAGTTGCCGCCGCATACGGTGATGGGCAGATGCTCCTGTCCCTCGGGTTCGAAATGCGCGCCCATCTTCATGAG
>CAVBPP010000104.1:0-6621 GCA_963597295.1 Paratractidigestivibacter sp.
AGCCGATATACCGAACGCGAACTGGTAAAACCAACTGGCCAAGAACTCGAACGCGCCGCCGATAAGCCCGCTGACGGCGAAGATGACCGCCGGATGCGCCTTCCAAAAACGATTGAGCGCCATGACCATCAATACCGCGCCGACGCCGTAGATGGGGCTGAACGGGCCCCATAGCATGCCAGTGCGATTTTCGATGCGGCCGTTTAGGAAGGGGCACACCAGCGATTCCAAAATCAGCCCGACTATGCTTGCGATGATGAACAGCCAGAAGATGTTGAAGAAGTCCAGCTTCAGGTAGCCTTTGCCGGTTTTGTCGCGCCCAAGCGTGCCGTCTTGCTGGTCGGCGCGGGCCTCAAGTGCGCGAAGCTTGCGCTGCAGGGCCTGTTCCTGATGCAGCGCCGGGTCCAGCAGAATGTACATGGTCACCAAAAACACCAGCACAATGGTGGTTTGTATCATATTGGCGCCGAAGCCGTGGATCATGATGGTCAGAATCATGTCGGCCAAGGTGATGGCGATGAGCAGCCCTGTCATGCGTGCCGCGCCACGCTGTTTGTTCATAACCAGGCGAATGCCGAACACGGCGAACAGCACGGTTTCGGCGGCATAGGCTGCGGCCTCGATGCCGCTGAGCACAAGCCCCTGATTTTCAACGGTGACCTGGTTGAACGTGGACCAGTCTTTGTTGACGAGGATATTGATGGCGCCGCGGATGAGCAAAAAGTCGATAGGAATGAACGCGAGCCCAGCCAGGATGCAGATCACGCCGAACAGCCGAAACGGCAGCGCGATCTTATGATCGGCAACTTCGTTGTCTTCAGCGATGCGCTGCTTGACCTGAGCCTTCGCCGCATCTGCGACGGCGACTTGTTCGGCAAGCAGCGACTGTACCGCCGCTGTGTCGTTCTCGAGTGCGGTTTTGGCCGCGGCCGCAGCTTGGCTGGCCAGGTTACCTGCTAGGTGAGTGAGGTCGGTTGGCTGGGCGGGGGTAACGCCGCGGCTGCTGTCGGAGGCACCTCCGCTGGCAAGGTCGTGCCCACTTACCGCTGCCTTCCCGTTTTCGATTTCCCGCGCGCCATCCTTGGCGGCGCTTTCGAGCACGTCGCGTGCGCTGGTGTTCATTTGTTCCTTCCTTTTTTCTGCGCACAGGATAATACCGCATAATCGCAGGTTACGGAAACAAAAAGCGCCCGCAAGCCGAAGCTCGCGGGCGCTTGTGGGCAGGCGACGGGGCCGCCGAGGATGGGGAGAGCTACTTAGTCTGCACGAACTCGCTATTAGAAGTTTCAAAATAGGAAGTAGTCAATGAACCTTCGTATTGGATGTACTTCGTGGTAATCGAGCTTTTCAACGTGTTCACGGAACCTTGACCGGCGCTGGTCGTTTTCCCGCCGTTGTTGCCGGTGTATGTGACGTTGTTGGCGGAGTCGTTCAGTTCGTACTTGAAGCTGTTTTTGCCGAACTCGTGAGTCAGCTTGCCGGTTAGGTTGCCCGAGTAATCGCCCGCAACGTAGCGCTTACTGTTTGCGTCTGCATCCCATTTCATTGTGTAGCTTGCCTTCACGCTGTCGGGGTTCGACGCGTCGGTGAAGGTCAGCACGGAAGTCCAGGTTCTGCCGGACGTCGACGGCTCATGGGTGAATTCTTTGCCCGTCAGATTCCATTCGGTTTTCTGATCGCTGGCCGTCTTGTCGCCGGAGGTCTTCCATTCCTTGCCCGTGAACACGAAGTTTTGCGTGGTGGTGCAGGTGTCGGTGGCGAACCAGTATTTGTAGACGGTGTCCTGCGATGCGGCCGAGGTGTAGCTGCCGCCGTTGTTGTCGAGGGTGGAATTGAAGTTCGTCGTCTCAACTTCGTAGTCGCTGCTGTTCGATTTGGAAGTGCTGTTTGAGATCTTACTGACGCCCTTCAGCGGCGTGGTGGTGCTGTCGTCGGCGCTGGGGCTTAGGATCGTCACCCACTTTCCGTTCTGCTTTGCGTAATAGGCGGTGCCGGTGAATTTGGTTTCGAAATACTCGTTTTTGATGGTGCCGCTGAACTGAACGCCGTAGACGTCGTCGACGCCCAGGAAATCGGAGCCGAAATCGTTCAGCTTTTTCTGCTCTTGCTTCGTGATTTTCAGGTCGGTAACAGTGTAGGCGCTCTTCTCGACGTAATTGTTGCTGGCGATGCCGTCTTGCGCGATGCTCTGCTGAACGTCCTGCTTGAGGGTTTCAAGCGGCACGTTCGATGAGCTGACGACGAAGAAGATGACGAGCGCGAGAACGATGACGACCGCCGCCGCTGCGCCGATGGCGATGCCCTTGCCTTTGTTGGTGGACAGAAGCGCCGTTGCCTTGTCCTTCAGCTGCGATGCCGCCGCGCCAGCGTTGTTGGCGGCGATTGCAGGTGCGGGCGCGCTTGCGCTCTGAGCGGGTTGCGGGGTGTGCTCGGGCTGGCCGGGTTGAGACGGAGCTGCCGAAGTGGGTTGCGCTGTTGCGGGCGCGCCGACGGGTTGCGAAGAGGCCGGTTGCGTTGTCGAAGCCGCCGCATGAGCGGGAGACGCAGCAGGCGCGGGTGCAGGTTGCGTGGACGTTGTGGGTTGTGTTGACGATGCAGGTTGCGCGGGTGCGCCAGCTGCGGGTTGTGCTGACGCGCCAGCTGCGGGGGGCGCGTCAGTCTGCGTCTGATCGCCGGCGGGTATGGGCGTGCCGCATTTTCCGCAGAATTTCGCTCCGCTCTTAATCTCGGATCCACATACTTGACAGTAAGTCATTTCCCTTTCCTTTCCATGTGGGCCAGGCGGTTTGCGCCGCCCGATGCGCTTGAAGCGCGAACAAATTGGATACGATAATGACGAAGCGCATAGAAAAGCCGTTGCGCAACTATTTCGCAACGGCTTGGAAGGGCGAAGGGCAGATTCGGCGGTGTGTTGGCTCTCTGATTTTATGCTTGCGTTTGCATGGCGTATTCGCGAACGGAAGACGGTCAACGAGTCCCATTTGCCGTTTTCGGCTTTTCCATCACGCCGGGTTCTCGTGCACCATTACGTGCTTTACGTCGGGGAACGCCTCTTCCACGGCGTCGTGGGCGGCTTCGGCGATGGCGTGGGCTTCGCGCAGGGGCAGGTCGCCGTCGGCTGCGATTTCCACGTCCACGTAGATGCGGTTGCCGAACTTGCGGGTGCGCAGGTTATCCACGCGCACGACGCCGGGTACGCCCTCGATGCAAGTTAGGATCGCGCGCTCCTCCTCGCGGTCGCAGGGGGTGTCGGTCATGTTGCCGATGGCGTCTTTCAGCACGTCGGCGGCCACTTTCACGATGATGACGCCGATGGCGATGCTGGCCAGCTCGTCGCCCGCGCGAAAGCCCAGCATCTCGGCACCGATACCGATGAGTGCACCTACTGACGAAATGGCATCGGAGCGGTGGTGCCAGGCATCGGCCATGAACGCGCTTGAGTTGATGAGGCGCGCCTGATGGCGCGTGTACCAGAACATCGCTTCCTTCGCCGCAATTGAAACTATGGCCGCCACCAGGGCAATCATGCTTGGCGAAGCGGAGTTCAAATACGAGCGCGTGGCCACCGCGTCAAGTCCGTTGCCGCCGATGGCCAGGCCCGTCGCCAGCAGGATGACGCCTAACGCCAGCGACGCGACGCACTCCAGGCGCTCGTGTCCGTAGGGGTGCCCGGCGTCGGCGTCGCGCTCGGCCATGCGCACGCCCGCGAACGCGATGGCGGTGGCGAACACGTCGGACAGCGAATGCACGGCGTCGGAAATCATGGCTGCCGAGTTGCCCGCCACGCCCGCGACCAGCTTAAACGCCGAAAGCGCGATGTTGCCGCCGATGCCGATGGCGGCAACTTTGTTGGCAACCTTCGCGCGATCGGGGGTTGAGGTCGCGGCGGGGGTGTTCGCTGCGGCCGCGGCGGCGCTGGCAGCGCTGGCGGCGCTGGCGGCAACGGGGGCTGCGTCGGCGGCGCCAGCTGGCTGCGCCGGCGCGTGCGAGCTTTCGTTTGCGCCCACGAAACTGGTGGAGAAGGTGGCGTTGCTGCTTGTGGAATCTGCTGTGGCGACGCTGGCGCATGCGGGCGTGGTAGCAATGCCGACGGAATCGCTGCTTGCGGGAGCTGCCGCGGCGACGCTGGCGCCTGCGGGTGTGGAGGCAACGCCGGCGGAATCGCTGCTTGCCTTCGTTGCGCCCGCTGAAGCCTTCGCGGCTTCACGGTCTTTCTTCGCCTTATGCGATTCTTTGTCTGGGAATGCTGCTAACGGATTTGTTTCTTCGATTGCGGCGTTCATCTTTCCTCCTGAAACCGGGTCGTTTCCTGAGACGTCCGCACGCGATTGACGTGCACGGGCGCCCCCTGGCAGCTCTTGGCTTAAGCTGTGCTGGTTCAGGGGCTGAATACAAAACGCCCGCGGAACCAGCAACTGTCCCGCGGGCGATACACTCCCGCTGCCCGTTTGGGCCCGGCTCCATGGCGAACGCCACGGCCTGTTCAGATTGCGCTGTTGAGCTCGCACGACGCCACCGCGTCGCGCAATGCAGTGCAAAGAGCGCATCCATACTAGCGCGCCACCCCGCAGTATGTCACCGGTTACTTGTACTTTGTGAGGGAATGGTGGGCGAGGGCGCGGAAGACAAAGCGCGGAAGACAAAGGGACACACCTAATGTCTCCCCGGCGCTTACGAATTTTCCATATCTGCAACGGCTCCCCGTCGTACCTTCCTGCTATGCCGATCGGGCGGTTGTCAACCCCTAATTTTCGCGGCGTGCGTTGCCGGTTTTCGCGACCTGCGGTTGTGGCCTGACCCCATGGTTTTTTCGGCTGTGGAAAACCTCGCCCGCCCGCCGCGGAAAATTATGGGCCGTATACGTGCCGAGCGGGCTTTTCAACCGAATCACACCGGTGTGGAAAACCGGGGGAATACACCATCAATGGATTTTTGAGTCTAAGAAAACACAATATATTGTGCCGAAATAGCGTATAGTGAATGAATCGAAGGGGCGCCGTGAATGAAGCCACGCCCGCCCCGAAACCACTGAAACATCGAACGCGCAGGCCACACGGCCAAGGGGCTTCGTGCGGTCGAAAACGAGGCGGCGCAAGGCGCTTCGAAGGGGGCGTGAAGGCAGGCGCCCGGCGGGGTTCGCAAGGTGCTTGCCGGTCGCTTTCTCGCCGGGAACTACCAAGCGCTTATCCGTCGGTTGTTCGCGGCGGCTGCGGCTGCGGCGGCTCACCTATTGCGAGCTCGCTTGGCGCGTCTGCCAGGCGGGCAAAGCCGGACGGCCGGTCGTCGCAATCGCAAGGGGCGGTTGCGACGGGCGGTGAACCGTCCTTCGCCGGCTGGCTGGCTAGCCTGCTGGGCTTGCTAAGCCGAACGGCGCGCCGTCGCTGACAGGTTGTGGAAGTTGTGTATGCGACAGCAAGACATTAGGAGTGTCCCTTTGTCTTGTTCTGAAGAAGTTGAGTAGAGAGGTTCGCGATGAAGATCATTAAGCGCAGCGGGTCGGAAGTTACGTTCGACATCGACAAGATCGTCAGCGCCATCAAGGGCGCCAACAAAGAGGTCGCCCCCGAGGAGCGCCTGACCGACGACCAGATTGCGCTTGCGGCCCATAGCGTCGAATGGCTGTGCAGCCGCGTCGGTCACACCCCTTCGGTCGAAGAGGTGCAGGACATGGTCGAGAACCAGATCATGGCCCAGGGCCGCTACACTGTCGCGCGCAAATACATTATCTACCGCTACGTTCAGTCGCTGAAGCGCCAGTCCAACACCACCGACGACAAGGTGCTTTCCCTCATCGAATGCAACAACGAGGAAGCCAAGCAGGAAAACTCCAACAAGAACCCAACCGTCAATTCGGTCCAGCGCGACTACATGGCCGGCGAGGTTTCCAAGGATATTTCTATGCGCCTGCTGCTGCCCGCCGACGTGGTCGAGGCTCACAACGAGGGCATCATCCACTTCCACGATTCTGATTATTTTGCTCAGCATATGCACAATTGCGACCTGGTCAACCTGGAGGACATGCTTCAGAACGGCACCGTCATCTCCGGCACCATGATCGAGCGCCCGCACAGCTTCTCCACCGCGTGCAACATCGCCACGCAGATCATTGCTCAGGTGGCCAGCTGCCAGTACGGCGGGCAGTCCATCTCGCTCACGCATTTGGCGCCGTTCGTGGACGTCAGCCGCCAGAAGATCCGCCGCCAGGTGCTCAATGAGATCAACGAGCTGGGCCTTGAGGCCGCTGCCGACCGCATTACGGAAGTGGTCGAGAACCGCCTTCGCGACGAGATCCGTCGCGGCGTTCAGACCATTCAGTATCAGGTTGTCACGCTTATGACCACCAACGGCCAGGCGCCGTTCGTCACCGTGTTCATGTACCTGAACGAAGCGCGCTCCGAACAGGAGAAACGCGACCTGGCCATGATCATCGAGGAAACGCTTCGCCAGCGCTACGAGGGCGTGAAGAACGAGGCCGGCGTGTGGATCACCCCCGCCTTCCCCAAGCTCATCTACGTGCTCGAGGAGGACAACGTCGACGAGTCCGGGAAGTATTACTACCTCACCAAGCTCGCTGCCAAGTGCACCGCCAAGCGCATGGTGCCCGACTACATCTCCGAGAAG
>CAVBPP010000105.1:0-12367 GCA_963597295.1 Paratractidigestivibacter sp.
CCTCACCGGTGCGCGAGGAAACGGCGATGATGGGCGAGCCTGCATAGGGGCTTCTTTCCAGGCGGGCCTGCACCTCGTTGGAGACGAATTCCAGCCATTCGGCGTCGACCAAGTCGCACTTCGTCAGTGCGACGATTAGCTTCGGCACGCCGAGCAGCGTGAGCACCGCCAAGTGCTCCTCGGTCTGCGGCATGATGCCGTCGTCGGCGGCGATGCACAGAAGCGCGATGTCGATGCCGGTTGCGCCCGCGATCATCTGACGCACGAAGCGCTCGTGGCCGGGCACGTCCACCACGCCCATGGCAAGGCCGCTCGGCAGATCGAGCTTGGCGAACCCGAGCTCGATGGTGATGCCGCGCTGTTTTTCGGCAGCCAGGCGGTCGGGGTCGGTGCCGGTGAGCGCCAGCACCAACGACGATTTGCCGTGGTCGATGTGACCTGCGGTGCCCAGCACCAGGTCGGGTGCGGAAAGGTCTAGCTCTTCGGACATGTGAGCCTACGCTTTCTTCGTCGTTTTGCGTGCGGGCTTTTTAGCTTTGGGCGCGGGTTTGCCGGACGCGGAGGGCGTAGCCGCCGTGGCCCCTGCGGTTTCGAAGAACGCCCCGACCGCCTCGGCGATCTCGGGAATTTCCGCATCGGTTATGGTTCGCGCGTCGAACAGCACCGCTTCCTTCTTGATGCGCGCGATGACGGGCACGGCGCGTTTCTGCTGCAGGAAGCGCTCGCATTCCTGCGCCGTTGCCGCTTTGGGCTCCATGCGCACGCAAAAGGTGTCGATGTCGCACATGGGAAGCGACCCGCCGCCGGCGCGACCGGTTTCGGGAACGACCTCGAGGTGCGCCTGACGTGCGGATACATGTTTGCGGATGGCGTGGCTGAGCGCTTCGGCGCGCACCTTCACGCTAACGGCGCTTTCGGTGAGCATGCGCAGCGTCGGAATCTGTTGCATGGCCTCTTCCGGGTTCAGGTACAGGCGAAGCGTGGCCTCGAGCGCCGCAAGCGTCATCTTGTCCAGGCGCAGCACGCGAGCGAGCGGGTTTTTCTTCAAGCGGTCGATCAGCTCTTTTCGGCCCACGATGATGCCGGCCTGTGGGCCGCCGAGCAGCTTGTCGCCCGAGAAGGAAACCAGGTCGCAGCCCGCAGCGAGCGATTCGCGCACCGTCGGTTCGGCGTACTCGCCGAATACGGTCAGGCGCTCGAGCGCACCGGAACCTTGGTCTTCGTAAACGATTACGGGGACGGTGCTTACGGGTTGTCCGCTTGCGGTTGCCGTCGCCGTGGAGGCCGTCGTTGTTGCGCCGTCAACCTCGCGCCGCGTGTTCTCCGCGTCCGCGATGCGCCGCAATTCCTCTTTCGGCACGCTCTCGGTGAAGCCGATCATGCGGTAGTTGGACGGGTGCACCTTCAGTAGCATGGCCGTTTCAGGCGTCAGCGCGCGTTCGTAATCGATGGCGTGCGTCTTGTTGGTGGTGCCCACTTCCACCATGCGTGCGTTCGACTGCGCCATGATGTCGGGGATGCGGAAGTTGCCGCCGATCTCGACCAGCTCGCCGCGACTTACGATGGCCTCGTGGCCTGCGGCGAATTCCGAAAGCACCAGCATCACGGCCGCGGCGTTGTTGTTCACGGCGATGGCCGCCTCGGCTCCGGTGAGCGACTTCAGCAGATGCTCCACATGGTCATGACGGCTTCCTCGCGCCATGGTTTCAGTGTCGTATTCCAGCGTGGAATAGCCGCGGGCGACTTCGACCACGGCATCTGCCGCGGCATCTGCCAGTGCGCTGCGGCCTAAGTTGGTGTGCACGACCACGCCGGTCGCGTTGATGGCGTGGCGAAGCGAGGGCCGTAGGTTGTCGAGCGCCTCGGCGCAGGCGGCGTCGGCGATTGCGGAGGCGTCGGCTGCCTCGGAAGCGCCGGCGAGAATCTTCTTGCGGGCGGCCTCTATAGCCTCGCGTGCGCAATCGACCAGAAGCGGGCGGGGGATAAGCGCCTCCAGTGCCGTCAGCTGCGGCGCGTGCATCAGCTCTTCCACCTGGGGAAGGCTTCGGAGCGCTTCTATGTTCGTTTCGCTGGGCATATGCGCCTCTTCCGTTTGGGAATTTTGTTACTTAAATTGTAGTGTATCCGAATATTCGGCCGCTCGGGCGCGCTGCGGCAAGACAATAGACGAGCGGTGCTATACTCGGTTTCGGTTCAGCATTTCTGCCCCTGCTGACACCTTCCGCTTACGGCCCTGCGGGGTTGTTGCTTCTATGTTTCAGATGAGAAAGGGCAGTTCATGTCCATGGAAAATTCCGTAAACACCGAAGTTGGCGTAGAGGGCGCCGGCTGCGAACCGGTCGTTCCGACCGACTTGCCTTCTATTTACGAATCGTTCGACGAGGCGCGCCGCGCGAGCTTCGTCGCCGCCATGGAATACAAGCAGGGCGGTGGCAAGCTTGCGGGTTATCTGTGCTCGTACAGCCCGCTAGAGCTGCTCGACGCCGCTGGCGTTGCCGCGGTGGGGCTGTGCGGCATGAACAACGAGACCATCCCCGACGCCGAGACGGTGCTGCCGAAGAACCTGTGCCCGCTGATCAAGGGCACGTATGGCTTCGCGCTGACCAACAAGTGCCCGTTCACGTACTTCTCGGACATGGTGCTCGGCGAGACCACCTGCGACGGCAAGAAGAAGATGTATGAGCTTCTGGCCGACATCAAACCGGTGCACGTGATGCAGCTGCCGCAGAGCCGCACGCGCAGCTATTCGGGCGACGTGTGGTACGAGGAAGCCAAGCTTCTGAAGATCGAGCTTGAGGAACGCTTCGATGTGGAGATTACCGACGAAGCCCTGCGTGAGGCCGTGCGCAAGCGCAACCGCGTGCGCCGCGCCATGTGCAGCCTGTACGAGCTGCAAGCGCAGGTGCCGCCGGCGATGAGCGGCGTCGAGATGATGGCGACGCTTCTGAAGGCGACGTTCAGCTTCAATGTGGACGATTACGCGCAGACGCTGGAGGATTTGGCCGAAGCGCGCCGCAGCGCCTACGAGGCCGGCGAGCGCCCGATCCCGCCGACGGCCAAGCGCATCATGCTGACGGGCTGCCCGACGGGCGGCGTCATCCAGAAGGTGGGAATGACCATCGAGCGTGCCGGCGGCGTTGTCGTGGCGCTCGACGATTGTTCGGGCGAGCGCACGCAGTCGATGCTGGTCGACCCGGATGCGCCGGACATTCTGCGCGCCATTTCCGACCGTTACCTTTCCATCAACTGCTCGGTGATGTCCCCGAACGAGGGCCGCATTGAGAATATGATGGAGTTGGTGAAGAAATACCAGGTGGAAGGCGTTGTGGAAGTGGTACTGCAGGCGTGCCATACCTTCAACATCGAATCGGTGAAGGTGGCTGCGGCCTGCGAGGAGGCCGGCGTGCCGTACATGAAGCTGGAAACCGATTACTCCACGAACGACTCCGGGCAGATCGAGACGCGCCTTGCGGCGTTTATCGAGATGCTGTAGGAGTGGGTTTTGGACGATGTTGAGGGTCTGGGCGATGGCTGGCGATGTTGCTGAGCGAAGGTTCTTTGAAATTGCTGGCCGGAGCAGACGGAATGGTTTGCGTTTCGGCTGCTGCTGCCCCCGAAGTGTTTTTTGATGTGGTGATTAACCGGTGAATACCGGTAACCGATACTAGCAAATTGGCGTTACGTTAGAACGTTTCGCCTTGTCGCAGCAGTAAGCTGCAGGAAAGGAGCTCAATATGGAGAAGCTGGATGCCCGCGGGGAAGCCTGCCCGATCCCGGTCGTTCGCGCTAAGAAGGCCCTGACCGAAATGACGACGGGCGATTTGGAGGTGCTGGTGGACAATGAGACCGCCATGCATAACCTTGAGAACCTTGGCAAGTCGCTGAAGCTTTCGACCGCGAGCGAAACGCGCGGCGATGCCGAGTTTGCCGTCACCTTCACCAAGACTGGCGAGGAGGCTCCCGCCGCCGCTGGTTGCGGCGAGCTGGTCCCGGCCGGCGACAAGGTGGTCGTGCTTTCGAGCGAGTTCATGGGCGCTGGCGACGACGAGCTGGGCGCGACGCTCATGAAAGCCTTCGTGTTCGCGCTGACCCAGCAGGACGAGTTGCCGCAGGTCATTCTCGCATACAACGGCGGCGTCAAGGTCACCTGCGAAGGCAGCCCGGCGCTCGACGACTTGAAGAAGCTGGCTGATGCGGGCGTGGAGATCTACTCCTGCGGAACCTGCCTGAACCACTACGGCCTGACCGACAAGCTGGCCGTCGGCGAGGTGACCAACATGTACGTCATCGCCGAGAAGCAGCTGAACGCGCGCGTGGTCGTGCGCCCGTAGCAGGTCGTTCGCATGAGAGTGAAAACGCCCCATGCGGTGCTGACTTTCGATAGCACGGCCGACGCGATGGCGGTGCAGGCTGCGGCGGATGCGGGCGAGGTACCCGGTCGCGTGATCCCCGTGCCTTCCGAGATTTCCGCCGGCTGCGGCTTAGCTTGGAGCGTTTCGGCCGGCCAGCGCGATGAGCTGCTGGCAGTGCTGGAGTCGCACGGCCTGGCGTACGCGGCCGTTAACATGGTGGATTTGTACTAGCTGCTTGCAAGGATGCCTCTCAAGGGTAGGATAAGTAAATCTTGCTTGCTAAATCAAACGAGTGTTCGTATTATTATGTGCGGACACTCGTTTTGAATTTGGGCGCAGGTGCGCCTCACTATCGGGAATTGCGTGACCGATGCTCCGTTTGGAACGCCTATCGCTAGCAAGGAGGTATCAATCGTGTACGTGACCGAATACGATACCGGTCTTATCGGTAAGCTGACGCTCGGGGCGGACGAAAGCGGCCTGCTGGGAAGCTGGTTCAACAACGATCGTTATTACCTTGCGGGCATTTCCGAGCAGCTAGAACGAGACGATTCGCTGCCCGTTTTTCAGCAGGCGACCGCTTGGCTTGATCGCTATTTTGCAGGCGCGGCGCCGAATCCGAATGAGTTGCCGCTTGCTCCGCGTGGAAGCGTTTTCCAGCAGCATGTATGGAGTGCGCTTGCGAATATTCCGTATGGCGAAGTAGTCACATATGGCGATGTCGCGGCCGAGGTTGCTCGTGCGCAGGGGAAGCGAACGTCGGCGCGTGCCGTCGGCGGTGCCGTGGGGCGCAATCCGCTTTGCGTTATCGTTCCGTGCCATCGTGTGATTGGCGCGTCGGGCAGCCTCACCGGTTTCGGGGGTGGCATTCCCTGCAAAATCGCCTTGCTCGAACACGAGGGAGTGGACACCTCGCAGTTCAAGGTTCCCACGAGCGGCACGGCATTGAAGGGGAAAGACAATCAGCTGCCCTTGTAGGCTGCTACCGCTCCACCTGAATGGTCCCCGGCTTTCCGTCGATGAATTCTCCGATGCAAGCTGCCTTTCGCCCGCAAAGACGTTCGAACTCGGTTTCGAAAATCTCCGTGTTCTCCGGCGGCACGGCCACCAGCAGGCCGCCAGAGCTTTGTGGGTCGCAGAGCACGCCCATGCGGTTATCGAATTCGAAGTCGTCCAGGTCGCCTTGCTCGACGAACTCGCTTGCCCAGTCGATGATGCCGAACGTCTTTCCCGGGCGGCAATAGTCGCACGACAGCTCGTACACGCCGTCGAACAGGGGAATCGCATCCCAGCGGATGCGCGCCGCGCAAGCCGAGGCGTCCACCATCTCGTGCAGGTGCCCCGCAAGCCCGAAGCCCGTCACGTCGGTGCAGGCGCGCATGCCCGCGACGATGCCCGCCTCCGACGCCGCTTTGTTCAGTTCCATCATCGAATCGATAACCGGGCGCAGGTCCGCGTCGCTTTTCAGCTTCGCGCGCAGCGCCGCGTTCATGATCCCCGTGCCAAGCGTTTTGGTGTAGTAGAGCGCATCGCCGGGCAGCGCTCCGCCGTTGCGAATGAGTTTCTTTGGGTTTACCAGGCCAAAAACCGACAGCCCGTACTTCGGCTCGTCGTCTTCGATGGAATGGCCGCCCACGACGAAGGCTCCGGCCTCGCGCACCTTGTCCGCACCGCCGCGCAGCACCTCGCCGACCACTTCCTTGCCCATGCAGCTTGGGAACGCCAGGATGTTCAGCGCCGTGACCGGTCGACCCCCCATGGCGAACACGTCGGAGAGCGCATTGGCCGCGGCGATGGCCCCGTATTCGTACGGGTCGTCGACCACCGGCGTAAAAAAGTCAAGCGTCAGCACGGCGGCGTTGTCGTCGTCGATTTTGTACACCGCGGCATCGTCGGCCGTGTCGAACCCGAGCATGATGTTCGGGTCGGGAATGCCCGCAGGTGCGATGTTCTTCAGAATTTCCGTGAGATCACCCGGACCCCATTTCGCAGCTCAACCGCCTTTGTCCGTGAGCAGTGTGAGCCTGATGCGATCGCCGTCGTTTCCGGGATCGTCGGGTATGCGGCTCGTCTGGCTCATGGCTCCTCTTCGGCGGATCGCGTCGTTTCGTTTCGTCGTTGCGAGTATATCAGAGGGCGGAGAAGCGATACGTGCAGCGGCGCAAATGTAGATTTGGACGGGTTGGCGACTGGTAATCGGGCAGGCTTTCGTTTGCTACAAGATCTGCCGCGTTTATGAAGCCTTAGGGTCTAACCCGGATAGGAATTCTCGAAATTTTGCATCGTTTTTCAAGTTGCGCGGTAATTTTCCGAGTCGAAACGGCTTCTCTTACAGCAAAACCCCAGGTCACCAAAATATTAGCTACATTGAACTTGGCTTTAGGGCGCTCAAAGGGCAGATTTTCGTGCTGTTTTCACCGCGCAACTTGAAAAACGATGCAGGATTCTCTTGAATTTATATCTAAAACTTTGGTCATACTTTTCTCACCAGGCTTTTTGCGTTGTGCCGATAACCAGTCTGATTGCCATAATCGTGCAGAGGGCGCGTGGGCGTAGGTTATGTTCGGCAAGCCAGTGAGTGCGGCTTACCGTTTTGCTGCATTGCTTTTGCCGTTCGTCGATTGTGGTTTGCTGGGTTTGCGCATTTGCCTCGGTTGCGGGCCTGCTCTGATACTCTTTCGGTAACAGATTGAAAGGTGCGCTTATGGCGGGAATCGGCATTGATATCGGGTCGACTGCGACTAAGGTCGCGGTCGTTGAAGGCGGGGAAGTGGTAACTTCGTTCGTCATGCCTACTGGCTTTTCGAGCGTTGCCGCTGCCGAAGAGGCGAAACGGCGTCTTGGGGAAGCCGGCTTTTCCGTTGATGCCAATGTCGTGGTTGCTACCGGTTACGGGCGCGTTGCCGTGCCGTACGCCAATAAGGTTGTGACCGAGATCACTTGCCACGGCCGTGGATCGAGCTATTTATTCGGCGGCGACGGCACCGTCATCGATGTTGGCGGCCAGGACACGAAGGCCATCGGGCTTTCCGGCGGACGCGTGGTTAAGTTCGTCATGAACGACAAATGCTCGGCCGGCACCGGGCGATTTCTGGAGATCATGGCCGATAGGCTGGGCGTTTCGCAGGAGGAGATGTCGCGGATGGCGGCGGCGGGTGAGCCGACTGAGATTTCGAACATGTGCACCGTGTTCGCCGAGTCCGAGGTTATTTCCCTGGTCGGCCGCGGGGAGCCTCGCGAGAACATCGCCAACGGCGTTATCGCTTCCGTGGTGAAGCGCGTGGCCACGTTGGTCGGGCAGGTCCCGGCGAAGCAGTATTTTCTGACCGGCGGGCTTTGCGATAACGGGTATTTCCGCGAGCAGCTTTCCGTGCAGCTGGAAGCGCCGGTCGAAACTTGCCCGCAGGCCCGGTTCGCCGGTGCGATCGGCGCCGCGCTTGCGGCCTGTGAGCTGTAAGCGTAGCGGGCGTGAGGCGGGCGGATGGCTTGGGGTGTCGTGCGGCTGCCATGAGACTGAGTGGCCTTGTGGGCTTAACTGAGTCGTCAAGGCACGGTCTTCGGCAAGCATTCGCTGCGTCACCTATCAGCACCGGTAACCGCTTTATACCGATTCAGCATTCGAAAGGCTCGTATGAGAATCCTTTGCATATCAGCTCAGAAACCCGATAGCACGGGAAGTGGGGTGTACCTCGCCGAAACCGTGCGGTCGATGATCAACGCTGGGCACGAGGTCGCCGTGATCGCCGGCATCGACCGCGATGACCAGCCGGAACTGCCGGACGGTTGCAGGTTCTTCCCTGTGCGATATCGAATCGATGAGCTACCGTTTTCCGTTTGCGGCATGAGCGACGTCATGCCCTACGATGCCACGCGTTATCGAGACATGTCACCCGATATGGTTTCGGCTTTTCGCCGGGCGTTCGGCGTGCGCATCGAAGAGGCCGTTCGCGCTTTCAAGCCCGAGGCCATCCTTTGCCATCATCTGTATTTGGTCTGCTCGGTTATGGTCGAGACGATGGAGCGTCTAGCTCGTGAATCTGGTGAAAATCGGTCACCGGAAAAGGAAGAGGAGGCACGGCGTCTACCTGAGCAGCCTAAATGCACCCTGTGGGCGCTCAGCCATTCGACTGACCTTCGCCAGCTGAGAAGCCACGATCTGGAACGCGAGCGCATCATCGCCGCAGTTAATCGCCTCGATGGCATCATGTCGCTGCACGACGAGCAGGCTGCCGAAATCGTCGACCTCTTTGGCGTCGCGCCGCAAAAGGTGCGCATTGTGGGCACCGGCTACAACAGCCGAGAGTTCAACGCATCGCGCTCGCTTCGATCCGCAACCCCGTTGCGCATTCTGTACGTCGGCAAAATCTGCAAGGCTAAGGGCGTTGAAAGCCTGGTTCGTTGCCTGTCCAACTTTCCGAAATCGCTCGGCAACGTCGAGTTGACCCTAGTCGGCGGCCACAGCGACCAGGCCCAATACGATCGCATTACCCGCCTTGCCGCGCAAAGCCCCGTGCCGGTGCGCTTCGCCGGCCGCGTGAGTCAAGAAGACCTGGTCAGGGCCTACCAAAGCTCGCATGTGTTCGTGTTGCCTTCCTTTTACGAGGGCTTGCCGCTCGTGACCATCGAGGCTATGGCCTGCGGCTGCCGTGCGGTCGTGACCGACCTGCCGGGAGTGAGGCCCTGGCTTGACGCTGCGCTTCCGGGCGCCCCGGTACATTACGTGGAAACCCCCACGATTGTAGGCACCGATATTCCGGTGGAATCTGAGCTGCCTTCCTTTGAAGCGCGACTTGCCGATGCTCTGGCCAGTGCTCTTGTCGAAGCGGCGGCGAATCCGACGGCTCCAACCGGCTTTGACACGACTGCCGTTTCCTGGGATAGCCTCGCCGGCCAAATCGTCTCGCTGCTGGCATCTTCGACCGCAAAGTAAAATTCACGCGCCGACTCGCCCGGCTGCTGCTATACTGCCAATCAGTTCCTTTAAATGCGGTACAGAGAGACCGACAAGGTAAACGTTAGAGCGCGCGAACCGAAGCGCTCCATCGCAAGTTGAGCTTGAGCCCTTGTCCGTCGGATGAGGGCTTTTCTTTTCCGGCGGTCGTGCGAACCGGCTTGCCGCCAGCGCGAATTCGGTGGTCGTTGAGGTTGGGCGAATAGGCCAGCCACCGCCATCTTGCAAGGCGAAGCCCCAGCTCAACGCTAAAGTCGGCACTTTCCGCCCGCACCGATCGTTAGGGGTGTATATGGCCGACGCAGCAACCGTCAAAAACGTCTGCATGGACGCCGCGGAAATCGAGCGGTCGCTCACGCGCATAGCGCATCAAATTCTGGAATCGAATAAAGGCGCCGACAACTTGGCGCTGGTGGGCATCGTCACGCGCGGCGATCTTCTGGCCCGCCGCCTGGCGCAGAAGATCCAGCAGATCGAGGGCACGCAGGTGCCGCTCGGCAAGCTGGACATCAGCTTCTACCGCGACGACTTCGCCACCTACTTGGCACCGGAGGTGCACTCGACCGAAATAGACTTCGACATGGAGGGCAAGGACGTCGTGCTGGTGGACGACGTGCTGTTCACCGGCCGCACCATCCGCGCCGCGCTCGACGCGCTCATGGATATCGGCCGCCCGCGCCGAGTTGAACTGGCGGTTCTGGTGGACCGCGGCCATCGCGAGCTTCCCATCCGCGCCGATTACGTGGGCAAGAACGTCCCCTCGGCCGCCAACGAGAACGTCCGCCTGTTTCTTGAGGAATGCGACGGCGTGACCGAGGTTGAGATTCTGGAAATCGACGACGGCGCGCGCATCGGCGCCGCGCCCCTGGGAGGCGAATAGCCATGTCGTTCAACCATAAGCATCTGATAGACCTAAGCGAGTATTCCGCCGACGACATCATGACCATTTTGGAGACGGCCGTGCGATTCAAGGCGGTCAACGAGCGCCGCATCAAACAGGTGCCCACGCTAAAGGGCTTCACCGTCGTGAACATGTTCAACGAGCCCTCCACCCGCACGCGTTCGTCGTTCGAAATCGCCGAGAAGCGCCTTTCGGCCACGTCGATGAACTTCGGCGGCAGCTCAACTTCCACGGTGAAGGGCGAGTCGCTGGTGGACACGGTTCAGACGCTGTGCTCGTACAAGGTGGATATGATCGTCGTGCGCGACAAGCACGCTGGCGTGCCGCGCAAGATCGCCGATGTATCGGGCGTGCACGTGATCGACGCCGGCGACGGCAAGCACCAGCATCCCACGCAGGCGCTGCTCGACTTGTTCACCATTTGGCAGTCGAAGGGCACGCTCGAGGGGCTCACCGTCGGCATCGTCGGCGACATCGGACACTCGCGTGTGTGCGGAAGCCTTATTCCGGCGCTCAAGATCATGGGCAGCAAGGTGGTCGCCATCGCGCCGCCGACGCTTCTGCCGGCGCGCCCCGAGGTTCTCGGCGTCGATGCCGTTACGCACAACCTCGACGAGGCGCTGCCCGAGCTCGATGTCGTGTACATGCTGCGCATCCAGCGGGAGCGGTTGGAGGGCGCACCCTTTCCGAACCTGCGCGAGTACAACATGCTGTTTGGCCTGACCGAGGCCCGCGACGCGCTGATGAAGCCAGACGCGATCGTGTGCCACCCGGGCCCCATCAACCGCGGCGTGGAACTGGACAGCTTCATGGCCGACCACCCGCAACGTTCGGCGATATTGGACCAGGTGTACGGCGGAATCCTCGTTCGCATGGCCGCCCTGTACCTGCTGCTTGGAGGGAGCGAAGATGGCGTTACTGCTTAAAGGCGCGCGGGTCGTTGACCCGCAGGTGGGCCTTGACGAGGTGTGCGAGATCCTCATCCGCGACGGCAAGATCGTGGAGGTGGGGCACGACCTCACCATGCCGAAGGGCGTCGAGCGCGACCTTTCGGGCAAGATTATCGTCCCGGGTTTGGTGGACATGCATGTTCACCTGCGCGAACCGGGCCTGGAGCAGAAGGAAGACATCGCCTCGGGCACCCGTGCGGCGGCCCGCGGCGGCTTCACGGCGGTCTGCGCAATGCCGAACACCCAGCCCGTCATCGACAACGCGGTGGGTGTGGAATACGTGAAATCGGTGGCGGCCGCGAGTGGCAAATGCCGCGTTCACGTGGCTGGCAGCTGCACGAAGGGGCTTCAGGGCCAGGTGCTCTCCGACATGGGCGACATGGTGCGCCACGGCGCGGTCGCGTTCACCGACGACGGGCGCGGCGTGCAGGGTGCGGGCATGATGCGCCGCGTGATGGACTACGCCTCGCAGTTCGGGCGTGCGGTGCTGTCTCACTGCCAAGACGAGGACTTGGTGGGAGAGGGCCAGGTGAACGAAGGAGTCGCCTCAACACGCTTGGCAATTCAAGGTTGGCCGAACGAGGGCGAGGAAATTCAGATAGCCCGCGACATCGCGCTCTGTCGCCTGACCGGCTGCAAGCTGCACATCCAGCACGTGACCACCGCGCGCGGGCTTGATATGGTGCGCGCTGCGAAGGCCGAGGGCCTGCCCGTCACCTGCGAGGTCACGCCGCATCATCTGTTCCTGACCGAGGACGCCATCGGCGACGACTATGACACCAACCTGAAGGTGAATCCGCCGCTGCGCACGGCCGAGGACGCCACGGCGCTCGTTGACGGCGTGCTCGACGGCACCGTGGACGCCATCGCATCCGATCACGCCCCGCATATCGACTTCGAGAAGGACCGCGAGTTCGAGCTCGCCCCCTTCGGCATGGTGGGGCTTGAAACCTCGCTCGGCCTTACGATCACCAACCTGATCGCGACCGGCAAGATTAACTGGAATCGCCTGGTCGAGCTGATGGCTGTGGCCCCGCGCGCCATTTTGGGCGTCGAGCGCGTCGCCATCGAGCCCGGCTGCACGGCCGACCTCACCGTGATCGACCCCAACGCCGCTTGGACCGTCGATGACTCCGATTTCGCCAGCAAGGCCAAGAACTCGGGTTTCATCGGCTGGAACCTGACCGGACGCGCAACCGACACGTATGTGGGC
>CAVBPP010000106.1:0-8369 GCA_963597295.1 Paratractidigestivibacter sp.
GGTGATCGGGCATGACAAGCTGAATCAGCTGCGCCATGTGCGCTTCCTGCGCGACGCCGAGGGGCTGGCCGCGCACATGGCGCGCCACGCCGCGCTACTGCGCCCGAAGTTCGAGCTGGTGGAAAGCAAGCTTTCCGAAGGGCTTAGCGAAGTCGGCGGCTGCGCGTGGAGCAAGCCGCGCGGCGGGTATTTCGTTTCGTTCGACGCGCCGGCCGGGTGCGCGAAACGTGTGGTTGAGCTTGCGGCCGAGGCGGGCGTTACGATGACGGGTGCGGGCGCGACCTGGCCTTACGGGAATGACCCGACCGACAGCAACATTCGCATCGCGCCCAGCCTGCCGCCGCTTGAGGAGCTTGATGCGGCGCTTGACGTGTTCGTCTGCTGCGTGAAGTTGGCTTACGTTGAGAAGTTGCTGGGGTAAGTTGGCTTGGCTGGTTTGGCAATTCTGGCAAGCTGGCCGAAGCTGTTCGAGCTCTAGATGAAGCAGAAATCCCCCTTGAGCGTAACCTGCTCAAGGGGGATTTCGTCTATACGTATGAGCTCGCTGCCCTATTCGTCGTTACGGTTCGGCGTGGATTGCCCGCTCGCCGGCATTTCCGAACAAGCGCGAAGGCCTGACTAGAGGCTATTCTTGCCCCTTCGCCAGCTTCCAAGCGTCAACCAGCTCTTTCGCTGCGGCTTGGGGGTCTTCTGCGGCGGCTACCGCCGAGACGACGAAGAAGCCCTCGACGCCGGTTTTCGCCAGGTCGGGGATGTCGAGGGCTTTCACTCCCCCGCCGACCACGATGGGCACCGGACTTACCGCGTGCAGTTGTCGCAGGTCGTCGAGGCTTTTCGTGATGATGGAGCCGTCGGCAGCGCGGCCGCAATCGCTTTTGGTGGCCGTTTCGTGCAGCGGACCAACGCCCAAGTAATCAACCAACGAGATATCGGCAGTTTTCACGTATTCGAGCATCTCTTCCGTGCGAGCCGAAAGGCCGACGATAGCGTCGGGCCCAAGCAATGCGCGGCAATGCTCCACCGGAATATCGCTTTGGCCAACGTGCACGCCGTCGACTTTGATTCCCTGACGGCGGGCGGCGTAGACGGCGTCGAGGCGGTCGTCGATGAGCAGCGCCACCTGGTCTTGCTTGCCAGCCTGGGCTATTGCGTCGGCGACCTGCGCCGTGCAGTCGATGAGCTCACGGACCGAGCATTCCTTCGAGCGCACTTGCACGCAGGTGAAGCCTGCGGCGAGCGCTTGGGAGACGATCGGCGCGACAGGGCGGCCGATGGTGTTTTCCGGTCCTATGACCAGGTACGCCGAGATGTCGAGCGCTTCGCGAATGCCCATGTTAGTTCCCTACTTTCTGATTGGCGGATGCGGCGGTGTCAGGCGTTGTTGCCGAATCTGCGGCAGACGCCCCATCGGCATACGGTGCCGTTACCGAATCTGCGGCTTTCGTCAAACCAGAATCGGCATTTGAAACCGCACTGGCGGCCGGCGCTGCGTTCGAAGCAGCATCCCCTGCTGAGCAAGAACCCGCCAAAATCGCGTCGACTCGAGCTGCCTTCTTATCCATCATGTGCTCATGACCTGGGCGAACGTCGGCTTTCAACACTACCTCGGTACGAATTCCCTTTTCGGCCAGCACGAAGGTGGCATCTCGCACGACGCGCATGACCTCGTCCCATTCGCCTTCGATTTCGGTGAACATGGAATAGGTGCGGTTCGGCAGGCCCGACTCGCGGATGACGCGGACGACCTCGGCCACCTCGGGCGCCAGCTCATCGCCGACGCCGAAAGGCGCGATTGCCACAGCTACCAGGGTGTTCATTGCTGTTTAGGCCTCCTCGAGGGTGAGCGGGTTTGCGGCGATCTCCTCTGGCTTTGCGCGGTACAGCTCATCGATGAAGGCGACCTTGAAGCTTGCCGGGGCGTCCGCCGCAGCTGCCGCGCGCGTGCCGACCAAGTTGTAATGCGCCACGCCGGCGAGCGCTGCCGTGAACGGGTCGGTCTGCGTCGCATATACGGCGAGCACCCCTCCCTGCGAGCAGCCGAAGCCGGTAACTTTCCCCATAAGTGGGCTGCCGCCGCGGCTGATGGCAACGGTTTCGCCATCTGTGACCAGGTCAGATTCGCCAGAAACCGCCACGGCTCCGCCCGTGAAGCGCGCGAGCGCAACTGCCGATGCGCGGGCAGCCTCGACCGTGTCGGTGGTGTCGACCCCGCGGGCGCGCGTCAGGTCGTCAGCGCTGCCGGAAAGGCCCCACAGCCCCGCGACCGCGATGATCTCTGACGCGTTGCCGCGGATGATGGCCGGCGGGAATTCCTTGACCTGTGTGAGCAACTTCGTACGCAGGCTGCCGATGCCGATGCCGACCGGATCGAGCACCCAAGGCTTTCCGGCCGCTTGAGCTGCGGCCGCCGTGCGCGGAACGGTTTCCTCGTACACGGGGAAAAGAGTGCCCATGTTCATGTAGACGGCGCCGCCCGCCGCGACGAGCGTTTCGCCTTCGTCGGGAAGATAGACCATCGCGGCCGAGCCGCCCACTGCGAGCTGGGCATTCGCCACGAAATCAATAGTGACGGTGTTGGTGATGGACCCGGCGAGCGGGTTGTTCGCGCGCACGTCGGATGCGGCCTTGGCGATGGCCTGGCGAACTTGCTGTTCCTGCAACATACTTGCTCCTTCAACGAAACGAGGGCGCAAGCGTAAAGGCTGCGCCCCCGATTTTTCGAAGGTTGCTCCCTACGCCAGCGTTATCTGGACAGGTTCGAAGGGTTGGGCTAGCGCCCTCTCAGCGTTGGCGAATGCCGCGGCACCCCTGCATGGACGATATGGTACACCCGTGCGGCGGGTGGGCGTGACGAAAACTGCCGGCGAAAAGGGTTATTGGGCGATTTTGATGCGAAGAAGGTCGCCGGGCGCGAGCGGCAGGGCGCTTTCGAACGCGTAGGTTTCCATCGTGCGATTGGCCACGGGGACCGCGACGGGCGCGGGGGCCAGACCCTCAGGCGAGGGACGCTGTTCCCAAACGAGGTTTTTGACCTGCAGTTTCGCGATAGGCTTGCGTGGGGCGAGCGCTTCGATTTCGTCGCCTTCGCAGAAGCGGTTGTGACAGGTTGCGTGGATGCGATAGGTTTGGACGGAAGCTGAGGCTGCGGCGACTTCCGAGCTCAATGATTCAGCAGGCACGCTTTCCCCCGCTACTTCCCCGCTGACGGCCGGCTCGCACGAGACGACCGTTGCTGCGTGCAGGTATTCCTTGTCGTAGCCGTCGCGCTCTTGACGCTGCTTCGGTTCGCCGTAGAAAAAGCCGGTGCCGTACGGGCGATGCGAGATGGCATGCAAGTCGGACATGACCTCCGCCGGATCGGCGCCGTCCATGACCGCACGATAGGCATGCACGACCGTGGCCACGTAGAATGCTCGCTTGTTGCGGCCCTCGATTTTGAAGGAATCGACGCCGGCGGCGGCCAGATCGTTCAGGTGCTCGATCATGCACAGATCGTACGCGTTCATCACGTAAGTGCCGCGAACATCCTGTTCAACAGGGTAATACGAGCCCGGACGCTTTTCCTCGACGAGTGCGTAGCTCCAGCGGCACGGCTGCGCGCAAAAGCCCTTGTTACCCGAACGGCCCGTCATGGCGGCGGAAAGCAGGCAGCGGCCCGAATACGCCATGCACATGGCACCGTGAACGAAGGTCTCGAGCTCAAGCTCACGCGGAACGGCGGCACGCAGGTCGGCGATGTCCTCCACCGACATCTCGCGCGCGAGCACCACGCGCGATGCGCCCAGGTCATACCAAGCGCACGCGGCGGCCGCGTTCATCACCGAAGCCTGCGTGCTCACGTGGCGCTGCACATGCGGCGCATGCTTGCCGGCCAGGGAAAACGCGCCCATGTCGCCGATGATCAGCGCATCGGCGCCCGCACTATCGAGCGCTTCCAGATATTCGGGCAGCTGGCCCAAATCGCCTTGGCTCATCATCGTGTTCACGGTCACATGCACCTTCACGCCTGCGTCGTGCGCGAACGCAACCGCGCCCGCGATGTCTTCGAGCGCGAAATTCTCGGCGCGCTGACGCATGCCGAAGCGGTCGCACGCCAGGTAAACGGCATCGGCGCCGAAGCGGACGGCCGCCTCAAGCTGAGAGCGGCCGCCCGCGGGCGCCAGAAGTTCAATTTGGGATAGTTCGGTCATGGGGAATGTGCCTGATGAAAGCCGCCAGCTTACTTCGACTCTTCAGCGAAATTCACGCGGGCACCCTGCGGAGTGTCCTCGATGGTGAACCCAAGGCCGGCAAGTCCGTCGCGCACGGCGTCGGCGCGGGCCCAATCCTTCTGAGCGCGAGCTTCTGCGCGGGCGGCCAGCAGCGCCTCGACGGCCTCGGCCGTGTTGTCGCCTTCGAAACCGGCAACCTCGCGCGCCAGGTCGATGACCTCGGCGGGGTACATTTCACTTGCCTTCTGCCAATCCTGCGGGGCAACCTCGCAACCGAACACGCGCATGAGAGTGGTGATGGTCTCGCGGGCGTCACGGATGATCGGCACATCGGATATGCTGAGCGTCTTGCCGTCGCACTCGGAATTGAGCATCCCGACCAGGTCGAACACTTCGCCTAGGGCCTTCGGCGCGTTGAAGTCGTCGTCCATGGCCAGCACGAACTGCACGCGCGTGGACTTCGTCTTCTGCATCAGGCGCTTCGCGTTGATGGGGCTGGGCACATCGGCCGCGTTGTCCATCTGCCAGTCGAGGTTGCGCACCGCCGTCTCGATGCGGCCGAGCGCCACCTCGGCCTCGGCCAGACGCTCGTCGGAGAAGTCGAGCGGGCTGCGGTAATGCGTCTGCAGCATGAGGAAGCGCAGCACCTCGGGGCGCGTGGTCTTCAGGATGTCGCGCAGCAGCAGGAAGTTGCCGAGCGATTTGGACATTTTCTCGTGGTTGATCTGCAGCATGCCGCCATGCATCCAGTGGTTGGCGAAGGTGCAGCCGCACGCGGCCTCGGCCTGCGCGCGTTCATTCTCGTGATGCGGGAACACCAGGTCGGCGCCGCCGCCGTGGATGTCGAAGGGCAGCCCCAGGTACTTGCGGGCCATGGCCGAGCACTCGATGTGCCAGCCCGGACGGCCCTGGCCCCAGGGGCTTTCCCACGAGGGCTCGCCAGGCTTGGCGGCCTTCCACAGGGCGAAATCAAGCTGGTCGCGCTTGCGATCCTCCAAGCCCTGGCCGTCGGCGCGCAGCTCTCGATGCCCGCTTTCCATGTCGTCGACATTGCGGCCGGAAAGCTCGCCGTAGCCCTCGAAGCTGCGGACGCTGAAGTACACGTCGCCTTCCACGGCGTACGCGTGGCCCTTCTCGATGAGCTCTTCGATAAGCGCGATCATCTCGGGAATTTCCTCGGTCGCGCGCGGGCGCACGTCGGGGTCTTCCACGTTCATCGCGTGCATGTCGTCCAAAAACGCCTGGGAATACTCGGCGGCCACTTCAGCGGCGTCGCGGCCTTCCTCGTTGGCCTTCTTGATGATCTTGTCGTCGACGTCGGTGATGTTGCTGACGAACTTCACCTTGAAGCCGCGCCAGGTGAGGAAGCGGCGGATGACGTCGAAGCTGACGAAGGTGCGCGCGTTGCCGATGTGGATGTAGTTGTAGACCGTCGGGCCGCACACGTACATGCTGATCTTGCCGTGTTCGAGCGTGGTGAACGGGACTTTCTCGTGGAGCTTGGTATCGTAAATGGTGAGCATTTTGACCTCGTGCTATCTCATCGTTGGGGTTGGAAAAGGTTGGGGTGCGGCTAGCTTGCGGGCGATTGCGAACGGGCAACCCATCGGCTGCGCGCCGCCTGCGGCTTACGTCCGGCCCGTCGGCCTGCGCCGCTAGTCGCTACATCGCGCAAGCAGGGCGACCGCCGTGGCCGAAATTCCCTCTTCGCGGCCTTCGAAACCCAAACGTTCCGTGGTGGTGGCCTTTACGCCGACGTTTTCCACCGGAATGGACATGGCGGCGGCCAGGTTCTTGCGCATCTGATCGCGATGCGGGGCCATCTTGGGCGCCTGAGCTGCAATGACGCTGTCAACGTCCACAATTTGGAAGCCCTCGGCGCGCACCTTGTCGGCTACGGCGGAAAGCAACTTCATAGAATCGGCGCCTTCCCATTCTGGGTCGGTGTCGGGGAAAAGCTTGCCGATATCGCCGCCGCGGATGCCGCCGAGCAGCGCGTCGGCCACCGCATGGGCCAGCACATCGGCGTCGGAGTGGCCGAGCAGCCCCAGCGTATGCGGAATTTCCACCCCGCCGATGATGAGCTTGCGCCCCTCGACGAGTTTGTGCACGTCATAGCCCTGCCCGATGCGCAAGGCGGAAAAGTCGGCCATTTATTCGCCCTGCTCTTTCTGCTTCATGTAGCGCTCGCGCACGGCGGCCACCAGCATCAGGTAGTCCTCCGGCACGGTGAGCTTGATGTTGTCGCGCTTGCCCTCGACGATGAGCACCTTGCCGCCCAAGCGTTCGATCAGCGAGCTGTCGTCGGTGCCGACGAAGCCCTCCGCCAGAGCCGACGCATGCGCGCGGCGGTAGATGCCGGCGCGGAAGACCTGCGGAGTTTGCGCGTTCCAGAACACGCGACGGTCGGGCGTGCCGACGATAACGCCGTTTTCGACGACCTTGAGCGTGTCGATGGCGGGATGCGCCACCACGGCTCCGTCGGCGTCGATGTTGCCCTGCAGCGTGGCCACCGCATGCGCGATGAGCTCGGGCGATATGATGGGACGCGCGCCGTCGTGCAGCACGACGTACTCGTATTCCTCCGGCACGAATTCCAGACCGGAAAACGCCGATTCCTGACGCGTGGGACCGGCCGGCGCCACCACGACGGGCGTGACGAAGGGGAACGGGTCGATGGCGCGCTTGAGGTATTCGTCCTTGCGGTCGGCCGGGCAAACGATAACGATGAGCCCGATGTCGCCGACGGCGTCGAAAGCCTCAGCTGACCAGGTGAGAATGGGCTTGCCGGCGATTTCGACCAGCTGCTTGCCGCCTTCCTTGCCGAAGCGCTCGCCGGTGCCGCCGGCCAGGATGATGGCTGCGGTTTTCGGCTTCTTGTCAAGCTTGCCCTCAAGGCCCGCGACCGACTGCGCCAGCGCGTCGAAATCGAGCGCCGTGGCCAAGTCGGGCGCCTCGAGCACCGCCGACGAGAACACCGGATCTATGGTCTTCGACATAGGCTCCCACCTTCGAATGTTGGTTACTGTTGCGCCGCCGAATGGGCGGCGGATTACGGCCTGCGTGCGCGTTCGCGAGCTGCGGTGGGTGCCGAAGCTGGAGTGGGCGAACGAGCACGGGGCCTTCCCTACATTCTATAGCATCCGGCCGGGCAAGCGGGCGAGGCAAAAAGCCTGCAGCAAAAGAGCGCTTTACCAGGGGGCGGCAAACGCGCAGGCGAGACTTTTCATCTAAATTCTTCGAAAGATGTTGAACGGTGAAAAACTGGCTAGTAGAATAAAAGCAAGCGGTGCCCCGCATACCGGGCGGCATCGTTGAATTTGTCTAAGCCGGGAGCTTTACAGGGTCACCCGGCTTAACTTATTTTCAAATGCTGTTCACTTCTCCCTGTCAGTCAAGCTGACGATTTCGATAACAACCGTGAAAATGGCGCAGAGCGCGATTACCGTTTGTATGTCCATGGACGTACCTCCAATCGTATGGAAGCCGCCCGGTAAGCGAAACACCGCATCCTCTATTATACGAACCCATGTTCCATTTTTGAAGAGTGGCGGGGAATTCCATGCAGTAAAACCTTAGAACGCCCTACCCTTTCGTATCCGCCCTTCGCACCACGATCGAAAGTACCAGACCCAGGGCTGCTGCGGCGGCGATTATTAGGATGGCCACGGGCAGACCCACCGCGTCGCCGGCCATGCCTAGGAAGGGGTCGGCTATGCCTCCTACGCACATGACCAGGCCATATGAGATTCCCGACGCGGTGCCCAAGTGGCGCGGGAGGTAACTCATGCCCAGCGCCACCATGGCCGGGTAGAACAGATTCGCGCAGCAGGTGAGCACGACAACCAGCAGCACAGCAACGCCGAACGAACGGTTGAACGAGAACAGAACTAGCGCCGCCGTAAGCACCAGCAGACTAACGAACGCCGTCTTGTGCACGCCGAGACGCTCGGACACGCGACCCGACACCAACGTTGCCGCGGCGCCGGCGATGGCGAACAGAGACAGCATGAGCGAACCGGTGGTCTCGCCCGTGCCGATGATGCCGACGAAGAACAGAGGGATGAATGCCATCAGCCCGTACTCGATGATCGAGCGGCACGAGATCACGCCCATGACCAGGGCGAACTTTCCCCATTGATCTCGCTTGCCCGATGC
>CAVBPP010000107.1:0-19456 GCA_963597295.1 Paratractidigestivibacter sp.
GTATCTTGCTTGGCGCGCGTCGACGAAAGCTTGCTGTTGAGCCTAGCCGCCATCGGCGCTCGGGACATAGCGCTTGTGGATGGTTGCTGCTCCACCTGCAAGTACCGCGCCACGTCGGCCGGTGTGGACGCGACGGTCGAATCCGCCAATAACCTGCTGGAAAGCTGCGGAGCCGACGTTCGCGTGCGCCGTGCGTCGGAATTCCCGGCCGACCTGGCGCTTGAGGATGCCCGCAGCCTGCTTGGCGAAGCGCGCCGTGGCTTCTTCACCAGCGCTTCTTCGTGGACCGCTGGCGCCGCGGGTAAAACGGCCGATTTGGTCTTGCGCAAGAAATTGGGCGCCAAGCAGGCGAAAACGTTGCGCGAGCGGCTGAATGCAGCCGGCGGCACGCTTCCGCAGCTTGACGAGCACAGGCGTGCGCAGGTGCTCGATGCCATGGATCGCCTGGGAGCGCCCTCGGGCGTCGTGTTGGAAACGCGCCTGTTCGGCAATGTTTCCATAGACATAAGCAAGTGCAACGCGTGCGGCATGTGCGCCGTGTTCTGCCCGACGGGCGCGCTGAAGAAAAGCGCCATCAAGGTGCAGCCGAACGCCGACGGCACCACCGACGGCGGATCGTTCCTGGAATTCCAGGCCGCCGATTGCTCGCAGTGCGGCCTGTGCGTGGACGCCTGCATGAAGAAATGCATCGTCGTTGGCGACGAAGTGGAGGCCGACGAGCTGTTCGACTTCGACCCGCGCTTCATCTACCTGCCCAAACCCAGCCGCCGCCCTGGGCTTCTGTAAAAGCTGCCGTTTGGTTGCACGGCAAATTTGCCGTTCGCGAAAACTTTCCCGTATTCGGTTGACGCACTCACCCGCAGTGCTATACTGCACTCCATCACTTTAGTGTAGTAAAGTGCTTGGCGGGCGGAACGCCTACCAAGCGAACCGAACAGGGAAGGGTAAACCTCCATGAAGAAGAAACTCCTCGCAATCGCAACTTGCGTTGCCGCGCTCGCGCTTAGCTGCGCCGTGTTCGCAGGCTGTTCGTCGAACAGCTCTAGCTCCTCGAACTCGAGCAGCGCGAGCTCCGACAGCAAAACGACGCTCACGGTCGGCTTCGACCAGAGCTATCCGCCGTACGGCTTCGTCGCCGATGACGGCAGCTATACCGGCTTCGACCTCGACCTGGCCAAGGCCGTCTGCGAGAAGAACGGCTGGGAATTCAAGGCTTCTCCGATCGATTGGGACGCCAAGGACGCGCTGCTCGCCCAGGGCAACATCAACTGCATCTGGAACGGCTTCACCCGCGAGGGTCGCGAGGACAACTACACCTTCTCCGATTCCTACATGCTCAATGAGCAGGTCATCGTCGTGAAGTCCGGCAGCTCCATCACCGATTTCGCCGGCCTTGCGGGCAAGACCGTCATGACCCAGGTCGACTCCGCCGCGCTTGAGGTACTCGAGGGCGACCAGGCCTCCGTCGCGAAGACCTTCAACGGCGGCGCGGCTCAGACCATCGCCGATTACAACAACGCGTTCATGCAGCTTGAATCCGGCATGGTCGATGCCGTGGCATGCGACCTGTCCATCGCGCAGTACCAGATCGCGCAGAACCCGGGCAAGTACACGCAGCTTTCCACGCCGCTTTCCTCCGAGCACTACGCGGTCGGCTTCAAGAAGGGCGACACCGAGCTTGCGAACAAGGTGACCGAAACCCTGAAGGAGCTTGACGCCGACGGCACGGTCAAGCAGCTGTGCGAGAAGTACGCCGACTACGGCATGTCCTACGACAACTGGGTGCTCGGCAAATAGTAGGTAGCTTACCGCGCGGGGCCTAGCACTTGCGGGTCCTGCGCGATAACCAGGTAAAACACGGGATGCTGCAGCGCATCGCCGGCCTTGCGTGGCCGGACGGACGCGCCGCAGCATTTCGGCGCGTAAGGGCCTTGCCGCCCAAAGCGCATGAAAGGAAGTGAACATGGAGTTCGGAACAATGATGGGCCTGCTGTGCTCGGGCTTGCAGTACACGGTCATCATCTTCGTCGTCACGCTCATCGGCGCGCTGCCGCTCGGCGTGCTCGTCGCGCTCGGGCGCATGAGCAAGATCAAGCCGATATCGCTCATCGTGCAGTTCTACATCTCCATCATGCGCGGAACGCCGCTGATGCTGCAGCTGATGATGTGGATGTTCGGTCCGTACTACCTCTTCGGCATCAGCACGCCGACCGACTGGAAATACGTGGCCTGCTGCATCGGCTTCATCCTGAACTACGCGGCCTACTTCGGCGAGATCTACCGTTCGGGCATCCAATCCATCCCGCGCGGTCAGTACGAGGCGGCGCAGGTGCTTGGCTATTCGCGCAGCCAAACGTTCATGAAGATCATCTTGCCCCAGGTCATCAAGCGTATCCTTCCCGCCATGGGCAACGAGATAATCACCCTGGTCAAAGACACCTCGCTCGCTTTCGCCATCGGCGTCATGGAGATGTTCACGCAGGCCAAGGCCATTGCGGCTAAGGAAACCAGCATGGTTCCCTACGTCATAGTCGCGGCAATCTACTGGGTGTTCAACTTCGCGGTGGTCACGATCTTGAACAAGGTGGAGAAGAAGCTCGACTACTACCACGATTAACGTTTCGGCCCGCCATCGGGCGGCATGGCAGGATAGGATAGCAACATGGCAAACCCCCTCGTAACGCTTTCGCATGCGAAGAAAAGCTTCGGTGATACCGAAGTGCTCAAAGATATCAATCTGTCGGTTGAAAAGGGCCAGGTCGTCGGCATCATCGGCCCCTCGGGCGGCGGCAAGTCGACGCTGCTGCGCTGCATGACGCTGCTTGAAACGCTCGACGGCGGCAACCTTTCCTACGGCGAACTTGCGGTGGCAACCGATTCCGGGTCGGGCTCGGTCTACGGCGGCAAGGACGTGATCGCCCAGGCAAAGCGACGCTTCGGCCTGGTGTTCCAGAACTTCAACCTGTTCCCGCACTACACGGTGATGAAGAACATCACCGACGCGCCCATTCACGTGCAGAAGCGCCCGAAGGCCGAGGTTGAGGCTCAGGCGCGCGAGCTGTTGGCGAAGATGGGGCTTGAGGGCAAGGAAGACATGGTGCCCTGCGAGCTTTCCGGCGGCCAGCAGCAGCGCGTGGCCATTGCGCGTGCACTGTGCATGAATCCCGACGTGCTGTTCTTCGACGAACCCACGAGCGCGCTTGACCCCGAGTTGACCAAGGGCGTGCTGAAGGTTATCCGTGACTTGGCCGAAGAGCATATGACGATGGTCATCGTCACGCACGAGATGACGTTCGCCCGCGACGTTGCCGACCATATCATCTTCATGGACGGCGGCTTCATCGTCGAGGAAGGCCCCGCGGCCCAGGTCATCGATAATCCGCAGCACAGCCGCACGAAGTCGTTCCTGGCCGATTACGGTGACTAATGTGGCCGAGGTAACGTTCTACATCACGCGTCATGGGCAAACCGAATACAACGTGGCAAGCTTGGTGCAGGGCTGGTGCGACTCGCCGCTGACCAGCGAAGGCGTGGCCGTTGCTCGCCGACTGGGAGCTGGCTTGGCCGAGGTCCCGTTCGCGTTCGCGTATTCCAGCGATGCCGGCCGCGCCATTCAGACGCTTGACGAGGTGCTTGATGCCCGCGCAGCAGCGAACCCGCAGGCCGGCGAGCCGCAGCGCTTCGAGCCCGACGAGCGCCTGCGCGAATGGTGCTATGGCGACTTGGAAGCCGGCCCGGGCGAGTTGCTGCATCAGGTGCTTGCCGAGGGCTTCGGCGAGGACTTGCCGTTCGATGAGCTGAACCGTCGCTTGCCGCAGGTGGCGGAGGTGCTGGCGAATCACGACACCACCGGTCGCGCCGAGCGCTTTGACACGGTGAAGGCGCGCCTGGAAAGCTTTTTCAGGCAGGCGGGAGACGCCGCGCTGGCCGCCGGCGGGGGGAGCGTGCTGGTGGTCACGCATTCCTTCGTGGTGCGCACCGTCATGTACGTGCTGGATGCCACGCGCGTGAACGACCCGCTGAAAATCCGTAACGCTTCGGTTACCCAGGTAACCTACGACGGCGAAACGTTCACGTTGGGCGAAACGGCCTCGACCCGCTGGCTCGGCGAGGACGCCCCCGCCGAAAAGAACGCCGTCCCCTTTGGCTTCCGGGTATAGATGGCGGCGCTTAAGCCAACGCCTAGCTTCAAAGATTCCGTCGCGCCTAGTGGCGCTCCCTAATCAGGGGTGAGCTTTCGCTCACCCCCACGAAATCCCGTAGCGTATTTTCCCGGTTCAACAAAGATCTTCGTAGGTTTGAAGCGTTAGCTCGAACATCCGGCGCAGCCGGACAATTGGCCGTCGTGCCCGGGCGCTTCCTGGTCATGGGTGAGCTTTGCTCATCCTGCGAAATTCTGAAGCAACTTATACCAGTTCAGTTCCGATTTCGTGGGTTCGAGCAAAAGCTCGAACCGTATTAGAAAGCGCGAAGCGCGACGCAAAATTTAACGCGGCATCGCACCAATCAGCGACGCGAGCAAAGCGACCCCCTCTGCACCTAAACGCAGAGGGGGTCGCAATCGATCAAAAGCAGGTTCAGCTCGGTCGACAGTTCAGCTTAGCTCGGCCTTAGCCTACTTCTTGAACTTCGAGTAGTCGTAGCCGCCGCCGTTGCCGCCGCGCTTCTTGTTGTTGCCGCCGTTGCCGGTCTTGCGCGGCTTGCCCGCACCTGCGCCGGCGCCCATCTTGCGCTCCTTCTTGCGCATACGCGCCTGGGCGTTCTTGGCGTTGCGGCGTGCGCGGAACTCCTCGTCGGAGAGCCACTCGCCGTTCGGGCCGGCGCCGCGGCGCTCGCTGAAGTCGCCGCCGCGCCCACGACCGCCGCGTTCATCGCGATCGTAACGGCGCCCGCCGCGACCCGGACGGTCGTCATGCCAGTTGCGCTTGCTGCCGCGCCCCGGGCGATCGTTGCGGAAGTTGCGCCCGCCGCGCTCGTTGCGCCCGCGGCCGCCGCGTCCGCTTTCCTCGTCGCGACGCGCCTTGTCAGCACGCAGCGCACGATACGCTTCGTCGGAAAGCCACTCGCCGTTCGGGCCTGCACCGCGACGCTCGCCGGCGTTCGGCCTGCGGCCCTCGCGCTCGGCGCGCTCGAAGCGCTTCTCGCCATTGCGGCGCGCGCCGGCGGGCTTGTTGCCGCGACCGCGACCTTTGCCGCCCTTGGGCTTCTCCAGAATGGCGGGGTCGGTCTCGTAGTTTTCGATGGTGGTGAAGGGGATGTCCTTGCCGATCAGCTTCTCAATCTCGCGCAGCGTCTTCACGGTTTCGCGCGTGACAAACGAGATGGCGAAGCCCTCCTCGCCGGCGCGGCCCGTGCGGCCGATGCGGTGCACGTAGTCTTCGGCCATGTCGGGCAGGTCGAAGTTGATGACGTAATTCACCTCGGGCACGTCGATGCCGCGGGCCAGCACGTCGGTTGCCACCAGAATGTCGGTCTTGCCGCGGCGGAAGTTCTCCAGTGCGCGACGGCGGCGGCCCTGCGTTTTGTCGGAGTGGATGGACTCGGCGTGGTAGCCGGCGTCCTCAAGCGCCTGCGCGCAATCTTCGGTGCGGTTTTTCGTACGCGCGAACACGATGACGCGCTCATGGCCCTTCGCCTCAAGCACGGCCTCTAGCAGCTCCTGCTTCTTGCGATTGGCGATGGGCATGATGAACTGCTCGACGGTCGCCGCAGTTTCGCCGTTGCGGGCAATCTCTACGATGGCCGGGTCCTTCAGCAGGTTGCCCAGGTTCTTCTGGATGGAAGAATCGATGGTGGCGGAGAACAGCAGCGTCTGGCGCTCTTCGGGCGTCTTCTCCACAATCTTGGTCACATCGGGAAGAAAGCCCATGTCAAGCATGCGGTCGGCCTCGTCAAGAACCAGCACCTGAATCTCGGATAGGTTCACAACACCACGGTCGATCAGGTCGTTCAGACGCCCGGGCGTCGCGATGAGCACGTCGGTGCCGCCGCGCAGCTCGCGAATCTGCGGGCCGTAGGGGGTGCCGCCGTAAACGGTGGTCACGAAATGGCCGGTCTTGCGCGAAATCTGCATGCACGTGCGGCTGATCTGCTGCGCCAGCTCGCGCGTTGGGCTCACCACAACGACGCGCGGCGCGCGCCCGCGGCCCTTCTGGCGGGGCAGGGTCGAAAGCGTCGGCAGCAAAAACGCGGCCGTCTTGCCGGTGCCGGTCGAGGCGGCGGCAATGACGTCGCGGCCTTCAAGAATAAGAGGGATGGACTGCTCCTGCACGGGCGTGGCGTCGTCGTAGCCCATGCGCTCGACGGCGGCAAGCGCCGCGTCGGAAAGTCCCAGTTCGGAAAATGCGGTCATGTTGAATCCGTTCTCGTGTGCGGAATGTCGGCGCACAAAGGCAAAGCCGCCGCAAGCGGGCTGCAATCAAGCGCTAACATCCAAATTTCCAGTACTCGCACCCGCCCCAGGCGGCGTGCATTTGCGCTTGACGCGAGCCGCTTTCCGCCAAATTTCGCGCCTCGGGAACACGCCCGGCAACAAGTTCGCGAAAGGAACGGGGAGAAAGGTTTTCGTGTAAAGCAACCCGGCTATTATGGATTGCGATGCGAAATTTCGCCACGGATATCGCTGAAAAGCATGCGATTGTGCGCGAATCTCCACGGGTTGTGCTCATTCATGGACTTTCGGGAAAAATCTGCAGCGCATGCAATAATATAGAAAAGCTAATGTTCGTTTTCTATGAGCGAAGGACCCTCGCATGACACTGCTCGAGTTGCTTCAGCTTGTTCGCAAGCACCTAAAGCTCGTCATTATCCTGCCCATCGTGTGCGCTATCGGCATGGGCGTGGCAAGCTACACCCTTTTGGGCAATACCTATACGGCTTCCACCAGCATGTACGTGCTGGCGAAACAGACTAGCAGCAGCAGTTCCGACAGCTCAAGCAGCGTCAATTACCAAAGCCTGAACGCCTCTCAGATGCTGGCTAACGACGTTTCCACGCTGCTCAAGTCCGACCGCGTCGCGTCCGACACGGCCTCCAACTTGCACATGGATAGCCTGAAGGGTTACACGACCAAAGTTACCAGCGAGACCACCTCGCGCGTCATCACGCTTTCCGTCACTGGCTCCGACCCCGACACCGCCGCCGCCGTCGCCAACAAGATGGCCAGCAACGTATCCAAGGTAGCCCAGCAGGTCATGGAGGTTCAGTCGGTCAACGTCATCGACGAGGCCGTCGCCCCGACCACCCCTTCCGGTCCTAACCGTCCGATGTACTGCGCCGTCGCCTTCCTGGCGGGCCTGTTCATCGCCATCGCGCTCATCGTTTTGGGCGATATGCTCAACACCAAGGTGCGCAACGCCGACGAGATCGAGGAACTGCTCGGCCTGCCCGTTATCGGCCGTATGCCCGTCATCAAGGGAGGTAACAAATAATGGCTCGCTCCAAGCGCAATGACGCCATGGAATCGCAGAACGCCGCCAAAACCCTTCTGGCGAACATCCGCTTCATGAGCGTCGACGACCCCATTCACTCCATCGTCATTACCAGCTCGGTTCCCAACGAGGGCAAATCGAGCATTTCCGTGAACCTTGCCAAGGCCATCGCCACCTCCGGCATGCGCGTGCTGCTGGTGGAATGCGACATGCGTTCTCGCACGCTCGCCGGTTTGCTGGGCGTTCGTTCCCAGGCGGGCATCTATTCGGTGCTGGCCGAGGAAACCCCGCTTCGCCAGGCCATCGTGCCCACGGCGACGGAGAACATGTTCCTGCTCGACGCCGAGCCGCACATTCCCAATCCGGCCGACGTCTTGGCTTCCAAGCGCTTTGCGCAGCTCGTCGCCAAGCTTGAGGAGATGTTCGACTACGTTATCTACGATACGCCGCCGGTCGGAACCTTCGTCGATGCGGCCATCGTGTCGGCCATCGCTGACGGCACGGCCCTTGTCGTGCGCGAGAACTTCGTGAAGCGCCAGGGCGTGCAGCAGGCTTACGACCAGCTGGAAAAGGCCGGAGCTAACGTGCTCGGCGTCGTCATGAACTTCTGCGATGTGTCGTCTTCCGAATACTATTACTACGCGTATTACAACCAGCAGGGCAAGCGCGACCACACCACCGAGGCATCCGCCCCCACCGCGCCCGCCGATTCGCGCATGTTCGCCCCCGAGGCGTCGCGCGCAGCCGGCAAGCACGGCGGCGCGCGCGCTAAGCAGAATCAGAACCCTTACAACCGTAGGGGTTAAATCGCTTGCTCGACCTGCACTGCCACATTCTGCCCGGAGTCGACGACGGCTCGCATAGCCTCGCCGAGAGCATTCGCATGCTGCACGCTGCGTACAAGGCGGGTGTAACCGAGATCGTCTGCACCCCGCACTGCCGCGACCCATATTTCGACTACGAGGCAATGTGGAATGCGTTCGACCTGCTGAGCGCCAAATCGCCCATTCCTTTGCACATGGGCTTCGAGGTGAACATTCGCAAGCTGCGTGAACTGGGCCTGGATGCGGCGCCTCAACTGCGCTTCCAAGGGTCTAGCGTGCTGCTGCTAGAGCTTTCCACGCATGCCGGCAAGCACGAGTTCGTCGAATACGAACGCGAAATCTACGAGCTTCAGGGCATGGGCTGCGAAGTGGTCATCGCCCACCCTGAACGTTACCCCGCAATACAGGAGGACATCGAGGTGGCGAAAAGCCTCGTGCGCATGGGCTGCAAGCTGCAGGCGTCGGCCGACTTCATCAAGGGCGGCCGTTTCGGCAAAGAACGCAAGCCGGCGCAGCGCTTGTTCGACGCCGGGCTGTACAGCTTCCTGGCATCGGATGCGCACTGCGCGGAGCATTACGAGGTGTTCGCCGAGGCATGGAGAAAGTACGCGCCGATGCTCCGAGGCGACGGGTAGGAAAATGCCCCAAGATACGCCGTGTACCTACGTGTGAACATTTTGCGTGCGAGCGGCTTACGTTCGTGCCGCAAAAGTCCGCCTTTGTTGCGAATCTGGGTTAAATCGTCTGAATTTCATTGACTAACACGACGATTGCGATAACATATCAAGCGTTACTGTTCTGGATGGCTGCGCAGCGGCGCGGCAACAAAACGAGAAAGGGACTTCAAAATGAAGAAGCGTATCGTATCTATCGTGTGCGCCGCAATGCTCATGCTTGCGCTGCCCACCCTGGCTTGGGCTGCTGACAGCCCGGCCGCCATCAACGCCAATGGCACTTCCGGCAGCGTCACCGCTGCTGTTACCGCTGAGGGCAACCTGAACGGTGGCCAGCTGGTCGTCGAGGGCACTCAGACTCAGGCTTCCAACGTGCCTTCCGGTTCTAACGTCGTCGCATCTTTCGATGTGTACACCGTCGGTAACGTTGACATCAACGGCAAGATCACGCTGACCTTCAACGTCGGCTCTGAGAACGCCGGTCGTACCGCTACCGTTTACGTTCAGCACAACGATGGCGCAACCGAGGTCCAGACCGCTACGGTTGCCGCCGACGGTTCCATCACCGTGACGGTTGATCGCCTGTCCGTCTTCTCCATCGTGCTCGGCGACAAGGCTGCTGGTACCGCCACTTCTGCTAAGGCTTCCACTTCTTCCAAGTCCCCGACCACCGGTGTTGACATGGGCGTCGTGGCCGCTGGCTCCGCCATCGCTTTCGTTGGCGCTGCTGCTTGCGCTGTTGCCCTTCGCAAGAAGGTCACCGAATAGTCGCTTGATTAAAGCTACTAACTAAGAGGGAGCCTGCCATTCGGCGGGCTCCTTTTATCTATGCTAGGTTAGGAAACTCTTATGGCTTCATCAAATGGTTCGAATGGCTCGCCCTCGCAGGGCTCGTCTCACGGCGCGCATGCGGCTAAGCAAAAGAAGAAGGGCCCTATCGTTGCGCTTGCGGCGCTGGTCGTCGTCTTGCTTGCCGCAGGCATTGGCGGTGCGGCTTACTACGCAACGCAGAATGCCGAGATGAACCGCGCGGCACAGGAGCAGGCTTCGACGCCTACGCCCGCAACCCCGTCGACGAGCGCGTCCCAGCAGACCTCTGCTGCCGACGAGAAACCGGACAATCCCATCGATTTCGTTCAGCTGAAAACCGAGAACCCGGACATTTATGCGTGGATTTACGTGCCCGGGACCGACGTGAACCTGCCTATTTTGCAGAGCGTCGTTGATGACGACTATTACCTGACGCATAACGTCGACGGCCAGTATGCCGCCGAGGGTGCCATCTATACACAGAGCCTGAACAAGACCGACTTCTCCGATCCGGTCACGTTGATTTACGGTCATAACCTGGTCAACGGCTCGATGTTCTCCACCTTGCATTACTTCGAGGATTCAACGTTCTTCAACGAACATGACACCATGTACATCTACACGATGGGTCATATCCTGACGTATCGCATCGTTTCGGCTTATCAGTACGACGATCGCCATATCTTGAATTCCTTCGATTTCTCTAAGGAGTCGGTGGTGCGGACGTACTTCGATTATGTGTCGAACCCCGATTCGCTGGTTAAGAACGTGCGTGATGGTGTTCAGTTGAAGACGACCGATAAGATTGTCCAGTTGAGCACGTGTACCGATACCATTAACCATACCGATACTCGCTACCTGGTTACGGGGGTGCTGGTAAGTGACCAAGCAACAAAATAAGTTCATTCGCGTGAATGCGGCTAATCAGACGCCTGCTTCGCCTGCATCGCAGGCGGGTCAGCAGGTTGCGCAGCCTGAGCAGAATGCGCAGCGAGCTGCTGCCGACAACGTAGAGGCTACGCAGCAGATGCCGGCGGTTTCCGGGCAGGCTTCTTCGGCTTTCAGTCCGACTCAGGGCCAACAGGGGGCTGCATCGCCGGGCAACGGCCAGCCGCGTCATGGAGCCCATATCGCAAGCGAGCTTGGCCCGGCTCCGGTGAAATCCTCTTCGTCGAGCGATGAGGTGCTGGTTCGCAAAAAGCGCCGCCATCATAAGAAGCGTCGTCGTGCGCTCATCATTGTTGCCGTCATTCTCATTGTGCTCATCGCCGTTGGCATTGCGGCCGCCATTGCGTACAACAATGCCATCAAAGCGGGTCAAGAGGCCATGCTCCAGGCCGCCGATGCCGAGGTCTCCACTGCTGAGAGCGCCGTCAGTTATGACGAGGGCCGCACGGTCACGCATAACGGACATACGTACAAACTTAACGAGAACATGGTTTCCGTCGTGGTCATGGGTTACGATCGCACGGAAAGCACCGCCGCGGCTGGTCAAAATGGCCAGGCCGACGCCATCATGGTATTGGCTTTCGATACGAAGACGGGCAAGGCGACCGCTATCGGCGTGCCCCGTGACTCGATGGTCGACGTTAGCAGAACGCTCGGTTCCACGTATATCGGTACCGACACGATGCAATTGTGCCTGGCCTTCGCATACGGCGATGGCGCCGATACCAGTGCCGAGAACGTGACGTCCGCCGTTTCGCGCACGCTCTATAACATGCCGATGACGTATTACCTCGCGCTCAACCTGGAGGGCGTTGGCCCCATCAACGATTCGATCGGCGGCGTGACCATCACGCCTTTGCAGTCCATCCCGGGTACCGACATCGTCGAGGGAGAGGAAACCATCCTTCGCGGCAGCAATGCGCTTTCCTACGTGAAGTGGCGCGATACGTCCATCCTCACCAGCCCGCTCGATCGCCAGGCGCGTCAGGTGCAGTACGTCAAGGCGTTCGCCAGCAAAGCGCTCACGCAGGCGAAGGGCAACGTTACCTCGATGGTCGGCCTGTTCAACACGGCAAGCGAATACTCGATCACGAACCTTGGTCTGAACGAGTTCTCGTACTTGGCTTCGACCGTCGTTGGCAGTGGCGTGACCTCGCTTGACGTGGTGACGCTTCAGGGCGAGGCGAAGCAGGGCGAGACGTACATGGAGTATTACCTTGACAAGGAATCCGTGTACCAAACCGTGCTCGACGTGTATTACACGCAGGTCAGCTAATTAGTTTGCAGGCGTGTGACCTGCATGAACTTGCGAGGCTCGGGCGTTTGCGCGGGCCTCGCGCGCTATAATGGCGCAGATATCCATTGCAAATCGCAACCTGAAAGGCCTTATCGCTATGGCAGACTACATCGAAGGCAAGCGACCCGTCATCGAGGCGTTCCGCACGGGGGTTCCCATGCGCCGCATTCTCATGGGCGACTTCATGAAGCGCGACCCCATGATCGAGGACATCCTGCGCAAGGCCAAGCGCAACGGCGTGAAGGTCATTCAGGTGCCCAAGAAGGAACTTGACGAGAAGTCGGCTCGCGGCAGCCATCAGGGCGTCATGGCCGAGGCTGCTCCGTTTTCGTACGTGGGAATCGGGCAGATCGTCGACGCTTCGAATGCTTACGCCGAAGAGCATGACGGCCGCGCCCTTGTGGTCGTCTGCGACCACCTGACCGACGCCGGCAACCTTGGCGCCATCAGCCGCAGCTGCGAGGCCGTCGGCGCGACGGGCCTGATCATCCCCAACAAGCGCAGTGCTCGCGTGGAGGCTTCCACGTATAAAAGCTCGGCGGGCGCCATCAGCCATATGCCGGTGGCCCAGGTGTCGAATTTGGTTCAGTCCATCCATCGTCTGCAGGACGAGGGCTTTTGGGTATGCGCCGCGACCGAGCATACCGACGACGTTATTTGGAATGCCAACCTGAAGGGCAAAATCGCGCTGGTGTTGGGCAACGAGCACGACGGCGTATCGCGCCTGGTGCTGGAGCATTGCGACTTCCATGCGAAGCTGCCGCTTGAGGGCGAGGTGGCAAGCCTGAACGTCGCGCAGGCTGCGACGGCGTGCATGTACGAGTGGCTGCGCCAGAACATTGCCGCGAAGTAGTTCGGCATGGCGAAGCAACGGAGGAAGATGCTGCTGGTCGATGGCTATAACGTCATCAGGTCCGGTGCGCGCTACCGCGATGCCTTCGTGCACCCCGACTATACGGACGATGCGTTCAACACTGCACGCGAGCGCCTGATCAACGACGTGGTCAACTTTGCGGGCAGGGAATACAAGGCCGTCATCGTGTTCGACGGCGGCGACAACGCGTATTCCACTGGCGAGGTGCAAACCGTCGGTGGCGTGCGCATCATGTTCAGCCCGGCGGGGCAGTCCGCAGACAAGGTGATAGAGAAGCTGGCCCACGACGCGCGCGTGCGCAATGTGGAAACGTTGGTGGTCACGTCGGATGCGACCATTCAGGACACCGTTTTCGGCGGCGGCATCGACCGTATGTCAGCTGATGGTTTCTCGCACGAGGTGGGTGAATATTACGACGAGGCCCGCCGTGACGAATCGCCGAAGGTGGCGCACAAACGCACGTTGGCAGATCGCATCAGCCCCGACGCGCTGGCTAAACTCAAGGCCATGCGAGACGGCAAGTAACGCGCGCGGGGCTCGCAAAGACGGCATACTCGTAAAGGCAGCTAAAGCAAGCAAACGAAAAGCGCCCCGTCATGGGGCGCTTCGCTATTCTTGGGTGCTGTCGAGCTTTTCCTTCGCCAGGTAAATGGGGCGTCGTTTGTTCTCTATGTAGTCGCGCCCAAGGTATTCGCCTATGACGCCGAGCACGGTCAATTGCAGGCCGCCGAACAGCAGGATCAGGCAGGCCAGCGTGGGGAAGCCCGGCGTGGTCGCGCCGCAAAGCAAGAATTCGACCAGTACGCTTATCAGGTAGATGCCGGCGGCCACGGCGCAGGCCAGGCCGAACCAAATAGCAACTTTCAAAGGCCAGGTGGTGAAGCCGAAGATGCCGCTCATGGCGTAGCCCATCAGCTTGCGGAACGACCATTTGCTGCGCCCGGACGCGCGCTCTTCGGCCTGATAGGGCATTTCATAGGTGTTGAACCCGATCCAGGCGAACAGGCCCTTGCTGAAACGCTCCACCTCGGGAAGCGACAGCAGCGCATCGCGCACCGGGCGGCGGAACACGCGGAAGTCGCTCACGTTGGCGGGGATGGAGATGTCGTCGGCCATGCCGTTGAACGTGCGGTAGAACGCTCGCTTGAACAGCTTCAGCACGAAGCCTTCCTTGCGTTCGACCTGGCAGGCGGCCACGCAGTCGTAGTCGGGGTTTTCCATGAGAATGCGGTACATCTTGAGCGCATCCGCGGGCGTTTGCTGCATGTCGGCGTCTATCAGGCAGATCACGTTACCGCGCGCCGCTTCCATACCGGCGTACAGCGCCGATTCCTTGCCGAAGTTACGCGAGAAGTTGATGGCCTGCACGGCCTGCGTGCCGCGCGCCTTGGCTACGACCTGGCGCAGCAGGGCGGCTGTCCCGTCCTGGCTGCCGTCGTTGACGAACACGATTTCCAGGCTGACCCCGGCCGATTCGAAGCATTCGGTGGCCGTTTTCAGGAACAGCGGGATGTTGTCGACCTCGTTATAGCAGGGGACGACAAGCGATAGGTCGAAGGCCTTCGCGACTTCTTGGCTCATGCTCGGTATCCCTTCCTAATTTGATGCGGTGAGCTGTATGGTACGCCTTCGCGTGACGATGCGCCATACACCGAACAGCGTAACGGCCAGCACGAATGCGATGGCGCCCTGAGCCAGCCCCGGTGTTTGGTAGTGAAGCTCCACGTCGTTGCTCCCGGTGCTGACGCGGACGGCGCATAGTCCGTCGTAAGCTGCTTCCACTTGCACTTGCTGTCCATTCACCGTTGCGGTCCAGCCGTCCTCATAGGGGATGGCGAATACCAGCAGTTCATCGTTATTGGCGATGAAGTTGGCGCTCACGTGGCCGTTTTCGTAGGAATTCAGGCTGAAGCCGGCGGAATCTATGCGCGAAAGCTGGCGCGAAAACGCGTCGGCGTCAAGCACCTGCGCGTTCACGACTTCGCCCGCGGCGGGTTCGAGCAGGCGGTTTGCGACATTGGCCACGGTGCCGTCGGCGTACGTCTGCATTGCGGCTGCGCTCTTCGGCGTTATCTTCAGCGTGACGGTTTGCCCAGCCTCCACGTTGCCGATGTACACGACGTTGCACGATCCGCGCCCGCCGATGATCTGGATGAGCTGCCCATCGGCTTCGATATCGCATGCGATGCCGCCGTCGTAGTACAGCCCGAGCGCCATGAGCGTGGGGAAATAGATGTAGAGCGGGCCGGACGACTGAGCCGTCACGGCGACGGTGCGCGAGCTTGCGCTTGCCGCGTCGGCGGAGGATGCGCCGTCGGCATCCACGACGGTCGCGGCCTTCCATACGGTCTCGTCAGCTCCGGCGGCGTCGTTGAGCAAGGCCTGCTGGTTGGCGAAGGGGTCGTCGGCCGACCAAGAGACGCTGCCGTTGCCGGCGCAGCCCCAGCCGAGCGGCAGGGCGAGGTCGTTGCGGTAAAGCGAGTATTCTCCACGCAGGGAGTCGGTGCCGGAAAGCGCCGTGCATCCGTAGGGCTGCGCGTCATCGGCGATGTAGTTCACCGCAAGCAGCGAGTCCGCGATGGGGTTCGTGCTCATGTAGCAGGTGCCGAACGGCGTGGTCTTGCTGTAGCCAAGGTGCTCGAACAGCTCCTGGATGCCCGTCTGCTGCGTCGACGAATAGTGGTCGAACGAGCTTATGCCCAGCGCGAGCGCCATGTTGTCGGCTCCGTTATACTTCGAGATCCCCCAATACACCGACGTGTTACCCAAGCGCACGTATTCACCGGCGTCTTCTTCGGCGTACAGCGGACCGTAGAATTCCTGCATCTCAGAATAGTTCTGCTCGTAGAGGCTGTCCGTGTACTGGCAATTATCCAGTTGCTTGTTGGCGTCATAAACCTGCTCGCAGAGGAACAGGGCGCAGATGATGACGCAGGAAACGGCAAGTGCGGTCTTTCCGGCTTTAGGCTGACGCTCGCCGCAGGCTGTTTCGCCGCCGCGCCGCCCAGCGATGCCTTGAGCGACGAAGGGGATGGCGAGCGCCCCGGCGAAGGCCGCGAGCAGGAGTATCTCGAGCACGGTGTTGACGGCGGAAACCTCCAGGTTTCCCATCGTCAGGAAATAAGCGCCGGCGGAAACGACGAACCAGGCCACCACGACGCCGCCGCCGATGAGCACGGCGCGCAGCGGCTTTTTGGCCGAGCGCAGTCGCAAAATGCCCTCGGCCGCCAGCAGGCAGATGAGGAACAGGATGACGAATCCGTTGCGGTTGAAGTACGACGTCTCGTTGACGAACCCGCTCCAGATGAGCTTCCATGCCGTTGAAAGGGCGCTTGCCAGCATGATGGCAAGCAGTACGCCGGCACATATGCGGCTTCGCCGCGAAATGGAGGAGTTCGCGAACAGTATGCCGCAACCGACGAGGGCGAGCGTGGACACGACTAGCGCTGCCCGCTGCGCGGACATGACGATGCCCGGCCTGACGCCGATGAAGAACAGGTTGGGCAGGATCAGCGGGTTTCGCGTGAGCGGGTCCATGCCGTAGAGGTTTGAGAGTCCGGCGCTTTCGCCCTTGCCGCCCATAAGCGACAGCGCGGTCGGTAAAAGGACGATCAGGCTTGCGATGCCGGCCGGTCCGAGCGTGGCGGCGAAACGGCCGCAAAGACGAAGGCGGCGCCCGGCGAAGTGCTTGTTGCGCGCCAGCTCATAGAGGAAGTACAGCACGCACCACAGGCACACCATGTAGCCCGTGTACCAGTTGAACACGACGGCGCAAAGCGCGGCGACGAACAGCCCCGTGCAGCGACCGCGCTGCAGCAAGCGCCACGTAGCGATGGTGGCCAGCGGCAGCATATACACACCGTCGAGCCACATGATGTTGGACGCGTACCCCAAAACGTACGAGGTCAGCGAATAGGCGCAGGAGATGACGACAACCATGAGCTGGGCCTGCCAGGGCGCGGCTGCGGCGAGCGAGCGTGACTCGCGGAAGGTTTCGGCTTCGGGGGCAAGCAAACGCCCGCGCAAGCAGAATAGGCAGGTCAGCGCGCAGAAGGGAATCTTCACCAAGTACAGCAAGCTGAAAAGCTCAGGCGTATGCTCGCCGTCGAAGAAGAACGCGAGCAGGTTGAACGGGCTTGAAAGGTAGTAGGTGAACAGTGAGAACGTGCCGCCGCCCAAGCTTGCCGCGTTGCTGTAGAACAGGTCGGCCCTCCCGTGCAGCACCTCGTGAAGCCAGCCGAAGTAGTTGACGTACTGCACCGGCATGTCGTACAGCATGACCGACAGGTCGCCGAACGGGTAGATGCTCAAAGTTGCGAACGTGACCAAAAGGATAAGGAACGGGACGGCGAATGCCGCGCCGTATGACGCCGCGACCGAGGCGACCTGGCGCTTTCGGTCCGTCGGCTTAGGCTTGCTGTCCGTAGGGGTGGCCTTGCGGGCAGCACCTTCCCGTTTGCTTGCGTCGGTGCCTGCAGCGTCCGTGGCGCGTTTCACATCGTCGTCGTTGCGCTCTTCGGCCATCATGTCGCCTTCGAGCTTGCTCGGTTGCATATCTCGCCGCTCCTTTTGGGTCGTTTGGCGTTGTTTTGATTTTCGCATCAGCCCATCATAATGCATCCGCGCGCGCGAGGGGGCGCAACGCCCGATGAGCACAAGCGCCCCACAGCGACTTTGCCTGCGATTGACAAATTTTCCGTCAGGTTTCCCCAGCTAGAAGGGCGAAACAACAAAAAAGTTCCACAGCTTGAAAAACTTTTCCTTGACTCGCCTTATTTCCCATAGTAATCTGCCAAATTGCACTTTTTTGCAATTTCGCGGATGCACCTGAAGGAGGAAAAGCCTCGTGGCCAAAGACAAAAACACTGGTCAGACCGTACTTTATCGAAATCGTCGGTCGTTTGCGAAAATCCCGGACGTCATGGACGTGCCCAACCTCATCGCCATTCAAACCGAAAGCTTTAAATGGTTCATGAACGAGGGCCTGCAGCAGGCGTTCCAGGATATCGCCCCGATCGAGAACAGCGCCAAGAACATGTGCGTTGAATTCGGCGCCCATGAGTTCCAGGAGCCGAAGTACAACGTCGACGAGTGCAAGGAAAAGGACGTCACCTACCAGGCGTCCCTGTTCGTCGATGTTCGCTTCATCAACCGTGAGACGGGCGAGATCAAGGAGCAGAAGACGTTCATGGGCGACTTCCCGCTCATGACCAATCGCGGCACCTTCATCATCAACGGCACCGAGCGCGTCGTGGTCTCCCAGCTGGTCCGCTCCCCGGGCGTATACTTCGGGTCCGAGCGCGACAAGGCCTCCGACAAGGCGCTTTACAACGCCAAGGTCATCCCTTCGCGCGGCGCATGGCTCGAGTTCGAAACCGACAAGCGCGACATCCTGTCCGTGCGCATCGACCGCAAGCGCAAGCAGCCGGCGACGCTGCTCGTGCGCGCCCTCGGCCTGGCCGAGACCCGCGAGGACATCATCGAGCTGCTCGGCAACGACGAGATGGTCCTGCGCACGCTCGACCGCGACCCCGCCACCACCAAGGAAGAGTCGCTCATCGAGCTGTACAAGCGCTTCCGTCCCGGCGAGCCGCCGACCATCGATTCGGCCCGCACGCTGCTCGACGGCCTGTTCTTCAACCCGCAGCGCTATGACCTTGCCAAGGTCGGCCGCTACAAGATCAACAAGAAGCTCGGCTTCGATCAGGAGGAGTCCGTGTGCTCTACCCTGACCGAGCAGGACATCACCGAGACCATGCGCTACATCATCGCGCTGCATGCCGGTGAGGAGGGCGTCAAGGTTGACGACATCGACCACTTCGGCAACCGCCGCATCCGCACGGTCGGCGAGCTGATTCAGAACCAGTTCCGCATCGGCCTGTCGCGCATGGAGCGCGTTGTGCGCGAGCGCATGAGCATGCAGGAGCCTGACGAGATCACCCCGCAGTCGCTCGTAAACATCCGCCCGATCGTGGCCGCCATCAAGGAATTCTTCGGCTCCTCTCAGCTGTCCCAGTTCATGGACCAGGCCAACCTCGCCGCCGGCATCACGCACAAGCGCCGTCTGTCCGCACTCGGCCCGGGCGGCCTGTCCCGTGAGCGCGCCGGCTTCGAAGTTCGCGACGTTCACAATTCGCACTACGGCCGCATGTGCCCCATCGAGACGCCTGAAGGTCCTAACATCGGCCTGATCGGCTCGCTGGCAACCTTCGGTCGCATCAACCCCTACGGCTTCATCGAGACCCCGTACCGCCGCGTCGTCGACGGCAAGGTGACCGACGACATCGATTACCTGACGGCCGACGAGGAAGAGAACCACACGATCGCCCAGGCAAACGAGTCGTTCAACCTGGAAACCCGCGAGTTCGGCTCCTACGACAAGGATGGTAAGTTCGTCAAGGCCACGCGCGTGCTGTGTCGCACCAAGGACGCCGACGGCGTGTTCGGCGAACCCGGCGAGGTGCTGCCCGAGCAGGTCGACTATATGGACGTTTCCCCGCGTCAGATGACCTCTGTCGCTACGTCGCTCATTCCGTTCCTTGAGCACGACGACGCTAACCGCGCCCTGATGGGATCCAACATGCAGCGTCAGGCCGTTC